>JBBSES010000233.1:0-7224 GCA_038239465.1 Gemmatales bacterium | reverse complement strand
CCCCCCCCCCCCCCCCCCCCCCCCCCCCCCCGCCCGCCTCCTCGCCTAAGTGGCCTTGTCCACGCCGTTGCCGCCGATTTATAAGCGGGGCCGACCTGAATCATTCTTTTCATCGCCTCAGCGAGATATGACCAACCTTTTCCCCCCATCGGTTAACTACTGGCCGCAATCGGCGTGCGCGGAGGCGTTTTGGAGCCAGCTGCAGCTGCCGCCCTATCGCCGCTTGCTGTCGGAAACGGTCAAGTGGCTGGACCCGCGGCCCGGCGACCGCTGGCTCGACCTCGGCTGCGGCAGCGGTGAGTTGAGCCGGGCACTCTGGCGGAAGAGCGAAGGCCAGGTGAGCCAGGTCATCGGCCTCGATTGCGCCGCCGCTAGCGCGGAGCCATTCGGCGATGGAGCGCGGACGCTGCAACCGCCGCCGACCGCCGAAAACATGCAATTTCACCGGGCCGATTTCACGACGGGGCTGGCTTCGTTCGCCAGTGCGTCTTTCGACGGCGTCGTCTCCGGGTTGGCGATCCAGTACGCGGAGGAGTTTTGCGCCGCTTCGGGCCGCTGGACCACGGCGGCTTACGACCGCGTTTTGGGCGAGGTACACAGGATATTGCGGCCAGGCGGGGCCTTCGTCTTCTCGGTCAACGTGCCGGAGCCATCCTGGACGCGAGTGACGTTTAGCTCGATGAAAGCGGTCCTCAAAGCGCGCCGGCCGGTGCGCTATCTCACGAACGCGGTTCGCATGTTAAGTTATGGCCGTTGGCTCAAACGCGAGGCACGGCGGGGGCGGTTCCACTATTTGCCGTTGCCGACGGTTAGAGAAAAGCTAACGACAGCGGGGTTTGCGAATATAGAGGATCGCCTCAGTTACGCCCGTCAGGCATATCTCCTGCGCTGTCATAAGCTCTACGCATAAGCAATTTACCACAAACCCGCGCATTCCCATCCACCGGCATTCCGCTTGCCGTTTCCATTGCCTCACGCTAAACCTCTCGCGTCTGCCGCGCAAGTTCGCTCCCGCCGACCGTGTTCGCGGGGAGCGTTCGGCGCTCCTCAGCTCATCGCCTCTCGGAACGGGGAAGAATCATGCTTAACCAACGCCTATGCCTTCTCATTTTTGTCGTCCTGACGTTCATGAGTGCCGCGACGGTTCGCGCTCAGGCACCGGCCGATGGCGTCGAGGTGCAAGCCCGCGGCCCGGTCCACGAGGCGTATGCCGAATCGGTGGCGGGAACGCCCAAGGCGTCGGCCATCGTCGCCAAGGAACCGCCCAAGGCGATCGAGGAGTTGCCGCCCGACCAGAAGCCCGAGGGGGACAACGTCACCTGGATGCCGGGCTACTGGTCGTTCGATGAGGAGCGCAACGACTTCACCTGGATTAGCGGCTTCTGGCGGGCGCCGCCGCCGAATCGCCGCTGGGTGCCGGGCCACTGGAAGCAGGCGGATGGCGGCTGGCAATGGGCTTCCGGCTTTTGGGGCGCCAGCGAGCAGGCCGACGTCACCTACCTGCCGCCGCCGCCCGAGCCGGTGCAAGCGGCGCCCACCGTGCCGGCGCCGACCAAGAATCACACGTATGTCCCCGGCTGTTGGATTTACCGCGACGACCACTACGTCTGGCGGCCCGGCTTCTGGGTCGAGTGCCGGCCCAACTGGCTGTGGGTGCCGGCGCATTACGTCTGGTCGCCATGCGGCTACGTCTTCGTCGATGGCTACTGGGATTACACGCTGAAGGAACGCGGCGTGCTGTTCGCGCCCGTGGTCGTGACGGCGGAGGTCTATTCGCGGCCTGGCTACGTCTACACGCCCGTTTATGTCGTGCAGGATGAATGCCTGGTCGGTGCCCTGTTCGTGCGGCCCGGCTGCCGCTGCTATTACTTCGGCGACTATTACGAGCCGCGTTATGTCTCGGCGGGATATACCTCTTGGTGCGACGTGCGCGTGGGCGTCGGCTGCGGCGATCCGCTGTTTAGCTATTATCGCTGGGAATACCGCGACAATCCGCGCTGGGAAGTGGAAGTTCGAGCCACCTACGTAGGCCGTTACAACGGCGATATCGCCCGGCCGTCGCGCACTATCGTGCAGAATAACACGGTCGTGCAGAACGTCACTAATGTTACAAACGTCAACAACACGACGGTCAATAATAATACCAACAACATAACCAACAACGTGAATCGCACGACGAACAACACGGCGATTTCCAGCGCGTCGATGGTGGCGCCGCTGAGCCAGGTAGCCGCGAAAAATCCGTCCATCAAGCCGGTGTCGATGGAAGCGCGGCAAGCCGATCGCGTCGCCGCCCAGACGTTGGTGACGGCGAGCCAGCACCGCGGCCAAACCGAGGCGAAGTTGCTGAGCGCGGGACCGGCGCCGACGAAGCCGACCGACGCGCCGCGCGTCGCCAAGCTGGATTTGCCGAAGCCGGCGCCGGCGTCGGCCATCGCCGCCGCCAAGTCGCCGCCGCCTTCGCCGACGCGCTCGGAACTGCGGCCGCCGCCCGCTCAAGCCGTGACGCCAACGCCCGCGGGCACCGCAACCAAATTGCCGCCGCCCAGCACGCGCCCCACGCCGAGCGCGGCCTCTCCCGAACCGGGCCATGCGGCAGCCGCGCCGACTGCGACTCTCAAGGCGCCCGCTAGCCCCGCTACCCCGCTGGCGACTCCCGGAACGGGCACCAAATTGCCGCCGCCGCCGGGCGCCCGACCCGCACCCTCGGCAACGACACCCGCCGCGCCATCCACGCATCCCGCGGCACCGACCAGTGCGACTCCTCCCGTGCCATCCCGACCGGCCGTTACGGCGCCGGCCACCAGTCCGACCACGCCATCAAGTCCAGCGCTCACGCGGCCGACGCCGTCGTCGATGCCGCCAACGACTCCGGCCGTCCGACCAACGACTCCGACGCCCACGACTCCGGCCGCGCGGCCGACCACTCCCGCGGTAAGACCCGCGCCCCCGCCGCCCGCGCGGACACCGCCGCCGCCCCGACCGGCGCCGCGGCCGGACGATAAAGACAAGAAGCAGTAACCGAAAGAGGACCGGCCCGAGGCGAATGCCTCGGGCCGGTCCTCTTTTACTCGCAATACCGCTCGTACCCGCTGATCGGCGTGGTGCCTGGTGACCCAGGCCGTAAGGCCTGGGTTTGTGGGGCCAAACCATCGGTTATGAGCCGTATTGCTTTTAGGCGAACCGCGGGATGTGACTTACCCGTCTCCTCAAGCACGGCCGCTCGCCTAACCAAACATCTGCAATTCCGCCCAGTTCAGTTTCTGCACGAACATGCAGCCCAGGTTGTAGCTGCTGCGTTCGGGCCGGCAGCTGCGAACCTGGATTTGCACCCACGTATAGCCCGGGTGCGCCTTGCTCGGCCGCACGCTCAGGACCGTGCCGGGTGCGACCGATTGATCGACGAGCAAACGCACGCCGCCCGCGGAGCGATCGACCACCCACCCCTGCAACGGCTCGCTGGTGGCCCCGGCGTTCGACACCAGCACTGAAATCGGGTTGCCTTTGCGCCGTGGTGACGAACGCCGTTCCTCGCCTCCCTCGGTAGCGGGCGGCGGGACCGGCGCTTCCGAGACGAGCTTGCGTCCGGCCGGCGTGGGCCGCAGTTGGCGTCGCAGGGCCGCTTCGTCGGGCACGGCCGGTCGCGGCAATTGCGGCGAGGAACTCGGCGGTTCGTCGTTCATGGGCGGCGGCGGCAAGCGCGGCGAGGAGCGGGGCGGCGGCGGTATTTCCGCTTCCACCGGCGGGCGCGGCGGCGGCGGCGACCGCGAGGGCCGTTCGCGGCGCATCTCCTTGTCGGGCACCGGGGCCGGTTCGGTCTCGGGCGGCCCGGCGTCGGTCGGCGGTTCCTCCGACCGCAACAAGGCCAGCTTCTGTTTCAACTGGTCCGCGTAGGCGCACAGGTCGCGCCGCACCTGGTCGATGGTGCCTTGAAACGCCTCGACTTCGGCCAGGCGCTTTTCGGTTTGAGCGATCACTTGCTGAACGTCGGCCATCGGCTGCCCCCGGCAGGGGATCGAGAGAGGGGTCGTGCGAATCCGCTCTAGTATGCGTCACGAAATCACATGCGGCAATAAAGCCCGAGCCATCTGAAAAGTCGCGCGATATCGGCAAAACATCCTCGACGGCTCGACTCCCTCAATCGATCATGCGTCGGTTGATCTCGCCGTAAGCATCGATGCGCCGGTCGCGCAGGAAGGGCCAGTGGCGCCTTATGTCTTCGAGGCGGCGCGGATCGCACTCGACGACGAGGATTTCCTCCCGGTCGTGCGAGGCCCGCTGCAGGACGGTGCCGAAGGGATCGCTGACGAACGAGGCGCCCCAGAATTCGAGACCGCCCTCCGCGGCGCCCTCGTGGCCGACGCGGTTGATCGCCGCCACGTACACGCCATTGGCGATGGCGTGTGCCCGTTGCATCAGTTCCCAGGCCTGATGTTGTGTCGCGCCATACTCGGCCTTCTCCTTCGGATGCCAGCCGATAGCGGTCGGGTAGAAGATCACGTCGGCGCCGCGCAGGGCCGTCAGCCGGGCCGCTTCGGGATACCACTGGTCCCAGCAGACGAGCGTACCGATACGGCCGTGCTTCGTATCGAAGGCGCGAAAGCCCAGGTCGCCCGGCGTGAAGTAGAACTTCTCGTAATAGAGCGGATCGTCCGGGATGTGCATCTTACGATAGGTGCCGAGGATTTGCCCGTCGGCGTCGAGAACCACGGCCGTATTGTGGTACACCCCGGCCCGACGGCGCTCGAACACCGAGGCGATGACTACCATGCCGGTATCGCGGGCCGTCCGCGCCAGGCGCTCCGTGGTCGGTCCCGGGATCGATTCGGCCAGGTCGAAGAGAGCGGCGTCCTCGCGCTGACAGAAGTAGTGCGAGCGAAACAGTTCGGGCAGACAGGCGATATTGGCCCCGGCGGCGGCGGCCTGGCGCAGCCGCGCATCGGCGGTGTCGAGGTTCCGGTCCGTGTCGGCATCGCACTTCATCTGTACGAGGCCGATGCGGAATGTCGCTGAGGCGGACGTCATCGTTCTCCGGTCTCATCCGTTAGGTTCGTGTCGTTATAATGAAGATATATGAAGTCGCCCGGCCGCCGGAACGATCCGGCCAGGAAATCAGGATCACGGCATGGCTTCTCTGACCCCGGAAGAAATGGCGCGCCAGGCGAAGCAGCATCTGCAAAGTCTCAAGAGCGCGGGCATTGACTGGCTGCCGAAAAAGCCGTTGCCCGCTGCCGCCACGCCCTCTCTCTTCGATGAGCCGCCTGCAGCTGTCCCGGAGTTGATGGCCGCGAGCGTGACCCCCGAGCAACGTCGCCACGAATTGACCGTACTCGCGCAGCGCGTTTCAGGGTGTACGCGCTGCCCCGAATTGGCTTCCACGCGCCGGCAGACGGTGTTCGGCGTCGGGCCTATCAACGCTGAACTATGCTTCATCGGCGAGGCGCCCGGGGCAGACGAGGACGTCCAGGGAGAACCATTCGTCGGCCTGGCGGGGCAGTTGCTCAACCGCATCATCGCCGCGTGCGGCCTCAAGCGCGAAGAGGTGTACATCTGCAATATCTTGCGCTGTCGGCCGCCGGGCAATCGCACGCCTCTAGCGCCCGAAGCGGCGAACTGCCGCGAGTATTTGGAGAAGACATTAGAGTTGGTGGCGCCGAAATTCATCTGCTGCCTGGGCGCCAGCGCCGCCCACAATCTGCTGGAAACCACGACGCCCATCGGCAAGCTGCGCGGCACCTTCCGCGACTACCGCGGCATCCCCGTCGCCTGCACCTATCACCCCTCGTACATACTGCGCACGCTGGAGCCGAAGCAAACCGAGGTCAAGCGCCAGGTGTGGGACGACATGAAGAAACTGTTGGCGCGCATGGGGAAGCCGGTGCCGGGGCCGA
Source organism: Gemmatales bacterium (assembly GCA_038239465.1). Taxonomy (GTDB): domain Bacteria; phylum Planctomycetota; class Planctomycetia; order Gemmatales; family Gemmataceae; genus JBBSES01. The sequence continues at coordinate 1,333 of JBBSES010000233.1, read as the reverse complement.
AGGGCGGCTAGGAAGCACTCGCCCTTCCACGGAGCGGGGGTCATTGATGTCCACCGAGGAAACGCCGGCCCTGACGCCGGCCGAGAAGGTCAAGCAATTCCCGCCGGCGCCCGGCGTCTACTTGATGAAAGACTCGCAAGGCCGGCTACTCTATGTCGGCAAGGCGAAGAACTTGCGCAACCGGGCCGGCCATTACTTCACCAAAGCCGCGCTCGAAGACCACCGCACGCGCGACCTGGTGCCGCTGATCGCCGACATCGACTTCATCGCGGCCGAGAGCGAGGTCGATGCCTTGCTCCTGGAAGCGCGCCTCGTCAAGGACGTGCAGCCGCGTTTCAACGTCGAGCTGAAGGACGACAAATCGTTTCCCTACCTGCAAATCCGCTGGCGCGAGGAATACCCACGCGTCGAATTCACGCGGACGCCGCGGCGCCACGGCGTCAAACTCTATGGCCCATTCACCAGCGCCAAGACGCTGCGCTACGCCATCCAGGTGTTGCAGCGCATCTTTCAATTCCGCACTTGTTCGCTCGACATCAAGGAGGCCGACCCGCGCTGGCGTTGGTTTCGGCCATGCCTCTTGCACAGCATCCGGCAATGTACGGCGCCGTGCAATTTCCGCGTCAGCAAGGAAGACTATCGCAAACAGATTCGCGCTTTGAGGCTCGTGATGGAAGGCAAGAAAGACCGGCTCATCAAGGAAATGGAAAAGACGATGCAGGAGGCCAGCGCGGCCACGCACTACGAGAAAGCCGCACGACTGCGCGACGAGATCGACGCCTTGCGTAAGCTCGGCCTGCGCGGCGACGTGGCCCGCGACGTGCAGCCGGAGGTCTTCGCCATCGACCCGAAGAAGGGTCTAGCCGGCTTGCGGAAAATCCTCGGCTTGCCCAAGACGCCACGCACCGTCGAGGGAGTCGATATCGCCCACCTCGGCGGCAACGACACCGTGGCGTCGCTGGTCAAGTTCATCGACGGTTTGCCGTTCAAGCCGGGCTATCGCCGCTATCGCATCCAAAGCGTGGCAGGCGTGGACGATTTCGCGTCGATCCGCGAAGTGGTGACGCGCCGCTTTCGCCGGCTGTCGGACGAGGACGAGGACTTTCCCGACGTCCTGCTCATCGATGGCGGCAAGGGGCAGCTGAACGCCGCGCTCGATGCCTTCCGTGTGCTGCACATCGAACCGCCGGTTTTGATCTCGCTGGCCAAGCGCGAGGAAGAAATCTATCGGCCCGGCGAGGCGGAACCGCTGCGCCTCAGCCGCCACTCGGCGGCGCTGCGGTTGTTGCAATATGTACGCGACGAGGCGCATCGCTTCGCGCAGCACTATCAT
>JBBSES010000232.1:0-7228 GCA_038239465.1 Gemmatales bacterium | reverse complement strand
CGTAAGCCCGACGTGGTAGCTGCTTAACACGTCGGGCTTACGCCTCGACGCTCGCCTCAAGTTTACACGCCGTTTTGACAAGGACCGCACCCCGTTGATCAGTCCTGCCGACGAAACGACGCACGACGACGACGGCATTGCCCTCTGGCTTGCCGCCCTGTGCCACGCCAACGCCGCCGTGCGCCAGGAAGCGGCCGGGGCCTTGAGCGTCCACGGCCGCGGCAACTCCCGAGCCGTGACCGCGCTGGCGGCCGCCTTGCGTGACGGCGATCATCTGGTGCGAACCGCCGCCGCCATCGCGCTGGGCATCCTCGGCCCCGAGGCACGCGCCGCCATTCCCGACCTGGTCCTGGCCTTGCGCGATGCCGACCACTTCGTCCGCCTGCGCGCGGCCGACGCGCTGGGCGCGATGGGGTCGGAAGCGGGATCGGCCGTGCCGGCGATGTGTGAGGCGTTGCGCGACGTGGACCCCATCGCTCGGCGCATCGCCGTCACCACGCTGGGCAGCATTGGCCGCGACGCCCGCGATGCCGTGCCGCTGCTAATGCCGCTCCTCTCCGACGCCGACAACAACGTGCGCGGCTCGACCGCCTGGGCGCTGTGCAAGATCGGCCCGCACAGCGACGAGGCCATCGCCTCGTTGGCCCTCGCCCTGGAAGATGCCGACGCGACCGTGCGCTTGTGGGCCGCCTGGGCGCTGGGCTGCGTCGGCCCCTGCGCGCGGGCAGCCGTGCCGGCGCTCGTCGCCACCCTGCGCCGCGGCGACCGCTACGTCCGCGACGAGGCGGCCTGGGCCTTGGGACGCATGGGGCCGGACGCCAGCGCCGCTATCCCGACGCTCATCGGAGCTTTGGCCATCGACGAAGGCGACACGCGCCAGGCCGCCGCGTGGGCCCTGGGCTGTATCGGCCCGGCGGCGCGAGAAGCCGTCGCGGAACTGAGCGGCGTGGTCCAATCCGAAACGAACCCCGGCCATCGCGTCGAGGCGGCGCTGGCGCTGTGGAAAGTGGAAGGACACGAAGAAGCCCTGCCCGCGCTCATTCAAGCCGTCGCCCACGACGACCCCGACGTCCGTCGTTCCGCCGCCGGAGCGTTGGCGAGCATCGGCCCCGACGCCCGCGCCGCCGTGCCGCTCCTTCGGCAAGCGATCGACAAGGCCGGCGCGCCAAGTACCCCCGCCGAACGCGAAGCGGCGGAGGCGGCGGCCGCGGCCTTGCGAATGATCGACGGCGACACGTAAGAGATGAACGATCACGAAAACACGAAAACGCGAAAAGGGCAATTAGCGATCGTACTTCAAAGCAATGATCGATCTCGACCTCTCGTTCCGTCTTCTTTCGCGTTGTCGTGCTTTCGTGATTCCAGTGCTTTCGAGCCAGCTGTCAGCGCGCCGACGCCAGACGGCGAATGCCGCGCTGACCCAGGTCGTAGACCACGACACCGACGACGAGCAGCATGGCGGCGAGCAAGAGGCGTTCGGTCGCTCCCGTGCCGTCCCAAAAGTGGGCGAGCGCGTAACCGAGGCCACGCAGATGGCGTTTCGGCAGGGCGCTTTCGCCCGTCTCACGCAGCAACTCGTTCTCGGTGAGCGGTGTCCACTCCGGCCCCCTGGTTTCGCGGACGCGCTCGATGACGGCGGCGCGATCGTAACCCGTCTCTCGCGCGTGCCGCGCCCAGAAGTCGGCCCACCATTCCGCCGGCTGCACCTTGTCGCCGTCGTACTCGGTCGGCCGTTCGGTAGCGCCGTCCGTCACGAGGCTGCCCACGTAATCGGCCTGAGCGTAGACCTTGTCGATCTGCGCCGCGATCTCGGCCATGTCATCCTTACTGACGACGCCATTGCTGGTCGCCTTGTAGAACTGCACGGTGACGCGGACGGGGAAGCGATAATCGCGCTCGATGGGTAGGTTGTCGATCTCGGTGAACGGTCCTTGCACCTTGCCGTGGCCGATGACGGCGGCTTCCACGTCGCCGCCGCGGCCAGCCGGGGCCGCCGCGTCCGCGCAGCATGGCTGACACAAGGCCATTTCCTGGGGACCGCACTCGACGGCCTTGCGCTTCAGCGGCACCTGGATCAGCAATACCATGTTCAGCCCCTTCTGCCCGGCGGCGCCGACGCTCGTCGTCGTGCCGGGCGTGGCCGTCGCCTGGAAGTCGCTCATGCGCTGGCCCGTCAGGCTGGCGCGCTCGCCCTTATGGTTGAAGAACAACCGCTGGCCGCCGCCCATGCGTCCGCCAACAGAATCGCGCTTGTTGTCGATGACCGTCGCGCTGGTCCCTTCGCGCGTCGCCAGGATGGTCAAGACGGCCGGGTCGCCCGGCATCGACTGATAGTTGAACAGCACCGGATTGAACTCGGCGATCCCCTCTTTGGGCACCGGCAGAAAGCAGGCCTGAGCGCTGACGAGTACATGGCTATCGCGGTTGGCGAGGAGCGACGTGCGATCGCCCTGCCACGATTTTGGCTGCCCCAGGTATTGCCGGATGCCGCCGAGATAGTCGCGCAAACTGACGGCCTTCAGCTGGTCCCCCTTCTCGTTGCCGACGAGGAGAAAGAATTTTTCCGTCGATACGTCGGCCGATTTGTCGTCGAAGTTCGGAAAACGGATGACCGGCATCGAGGTGAGCGAGAATTGTCCCTCGCGCGATCCCGCCTGCTGGACCTGAATGGTCATATCGCTGATGTTCGGCCCGACGGCGGAGTTCTTGAAGCGGCCGGTGTCTTCCCAGGTCACGTTCATTACCTGCAAGCCGTGGGCGGCGGCGAGCCGCTGCACCTCGGCATCGCCCACCATGTTGGCGGTGCGCGACACCACCTCTTCGTAGGCCGGCCCGGCGCCGTGAGCGAACGCGGGAAGGGCGAAGGCCCCGAGAACCGCCGCGCTATACCACAGCGGCACCTTGCGTCCGTACAGGGACAGCCAGGCCAGGGCGAGCATCCCCGGCACCACGGCGAGCGAAACGGGTGAATTGATTTCCATCGGTCTTTCCCCCAAGTGACGACACGGGCAGCGTCCGCCATGCTCTATGCGCGCCGGCCGGCGAATGTTGAAGGGAAATCGCACGTATCGCTAACAATGCTCGGCGGGCGGGGCTTGCCAATGAAACGCACATAAACCACGTCTTTGGTAATTATTCCCGTTAAGGATCGCGCTGGCCCTGCGGTTGCTCGAATAATCGTCTCATCGCCACTGACGTTATCCTTCGAGCATCTCGTCATGTGCCGTTTTTTGCTCCGTGTGTCCGTTCTCGTCCTCGTCGGATCGGGGCGAGCGCTCCTGCTGATCACTGCCGCGGGAATGACGTGCGCGGGTCTCACCATCCTCGTCGTCGGCATGACCTGCGTCTTCGTGCCGCAAGATGTCGCCTACCTGGGCTTGACCGCGGACGAAATGCACGCATTCAATCCGCGCCTGGTGCCGCTGATCGCCCACGACCGGGCCGGGTTCGGCGGCGCGGTCTGCTGCTGCGGCATCGCTCTCTTCTTCTGCGTGAGGTGCGGAACGCCCTCGCGGACGCTTTGGTGGGTACTCGCTCTGGTCGGAAAGGTAGGGTTTGGCACCGCCATCGGCGTTCACCCGGCCATCGGCTATAGCGACGCGCTTCACCTGGCCCCGGCCGTGCTGGGTGCCTTCGCGTATTATTGGGGCCTGATATTGACCTATGGGCCGATGGTGGCCGGAGGACGATGACCGATGAATCGCGCCTTTATACTTCCCGCCTTGCGCGATCTTGGCCCGGACCTGCTTCACCTCTCGCGCGGCAGGCGTATTTGGACTCTCGCCATCCCATTCGTGTGGTGCGGAGCGTACTTTGCTTTCGCCATCGTCGGCTGGTGGCCTCTGGCGGTCTTCGCGTTGGTGGCCTTGAGCTTTATGACCTACGGCTCCGCGTCGCACGATCTGGTCCATCGCAACCTGGGCTTGCCGAAAATCGCCAACGACGTCTTGCTTTGCCTGATGGAACTCCTTGCCTTAAGAAGCGGCCACGCCTATCAGGCTGTTCATTTGCACCATCATGCCCGCTATCCTCACGCGGACGATATCGAGTCGGCCGCCGCGCGCCGTTCGTGGTGGGGAGCGTTGCTTGAAGGGGTCACGTTCCAGCCGCGTATCTGGCTTTGGGCGCTACGACATGGCCACGCGAATAGATGGGTACTCGGAGAAGGCGCCGCTTGCCTCGGCCTTTTCACTCTGGCAGTCGGCTTGGCGCCCTTGACACTCATCCCTCTTACCTACGCGGTCCTGATGGTCATGGGCAGTCTGGATCATTCCCGTGATGACGTCTTACCTACCGCACGCCCCGTCGGCGGAGAATGAGCTTTTCCAGACGCGGGTTTTCCGGGGCGCGATGGCTTCCCTGCTCTCGTTGGAACACCTGTATCATCTGGAACACCATTTGTATCCCGCCGTTCCACATCACAATTGGCCCCGTCTGGCGAAACGATTGGACCCCTATCTGAAGCAAGCGGGGGTAAAGCCGATTCGGTTTTGGTTCTGAGAATTATGTAGGGTGGGTCGAGCGTTAGCGAGGCCCACCCTACGTTGAGAAGCCGACGTATTCACCCCTACTTCGCCTGGATAATCTCCACCGCGAACTGCGCGCTGCGGCGAACGTCGCGATCGCTGTCGACTTGCGCCGCGTGCGTCAGCGCCGGCAGCGCCTTGGGCGAGTGGATCAACGCCAGCGCCCGAGCGGCGGCCTCGCGGACGGCGGCGCTGCGGTCGCCAGCCAGCGTCGCCGCCAGGGGATCGACGGCGCGATGCGCCTTGAGCCGTCCCAGCTGCGACACCGCCTGGATGCGCGTGCCTTCGTTGGGGTCGGCCAATTGGCGCAGCAATCGCCCGATTTCCGCCTGCCGTTGATCGTCCGCCGGCTTTTGCTGCGACACCGGCCGGATCGGCAGCGGCGCGGTGGCGGGCTGGAGGGCCGGGGCGGGCGGCACGGGCGTAGGCGGCGGGGCGGTTTCGTCGGCCGGCGGCGCCGAGGAAGTCACCGGGGCCGGCGCCGCTTGCACGACCACGGGCACTTGTTGAACCACGACCGGCGGCGGGGCTGGCGCGACCACCAACGATGGCGCGATCACGAGAGGATAAGGACGATAGCAACCGTAGTAGGGATAGCCGTAGCACGGCCGGCCGTAGCAGGGGCCGCCGAAGCGGACGCCGACCGACCAGTAGCCGCCGGCCTGCGCCGATGTCGTAAAAGCACCGAAAACGCTCAGCCCCAGGGCGGCGACACGGAATAGTTTCATGGTTCGTCCTTATATATAGGGGTGGCTTTGCCCAGACTGCTCCACGCCGCGCGACCGCGCCCGTTGCCCGCGACGTTAAGCGCTCCCATCGTGTCATCGGAGGGGGACGTCGAACGCTTGAGGGGAAATCGAGCCTTCGCCTTCGAGAAAGGGACGTGCGTCACCGAGCGTCGGGATTATGCCGTCGAAAGCGGGGCGGTCAAGGGCAGGCGGAAGATCGGCAACCACGTGTCCATTCGGTACAGGCCGTACCTGTCGCCGCGCAGCTGCCGCCAGGGCGCCTCTGGAAACTCCGTTCACTGGCAACTAGCCCCCGGCTTGCTCTAAACTAGGGGGGTGGTTCTCTCGGCGCGGCGGCGCATCGACGATCGCGGTTCGCGGGCAACGCCACGGGGAGCCGGTCACTTCATGGATTAGGAAGAAAGGTGGTGGCCATGGCATGACGTCGGGCGGAGCCAGCCGTCGGCCGACCGGGGGTAAAGGTCGGCGCCCCTCCTGCTCGAGGGGAGGCCATGCTCCGGGTTTCGCTAGGGGACGGTTCGGGACGTTCGCGGCAGTGATGGTATCGGTGTCGTTTCAGACAAGAGAGATCACTCGGAGACGCGGACGGCGCGGCCGTCTCGGTGGGGTCTGGGAAACCCCGCCACTCACCTCGCGGCGCTGGCCGGCAACCCCCGCCGGCCGGCGCCGCCGGGCATTTTCTAACCCCATCTCGCGCCAACGAACGCTTGGCCCCGGTGTTGTACGAGTGAGGGGCGCCCCCTCACCCCGCGTACGAGAAGCCTCGCGGCATTTGCTTGCGTCCCGCGCCGCGTCGTCTTACACTTGTCGTGACTGACTCGCACATTTCTCTTGCTGGAGGACCGGACATGCGCCGCTTGTCCTGGGTTCATTTCGCGTCCGCGTTCCTGTCCCTCGCGGCAGTTCTGGCGTTGCCCGCCTTCGTCCAGGCCGCCGACAAGCCCGAGTCGAAGTCGGAAAAGATCGTCTTCGAGACGTTCGACGGCGTCGAACTGCAAGGCGACTTCTATCCGAGCGCCAAGGGAACCAAGGCGCCGACGGCCCTCCTGCTGCACAAGCTTGGCGGCAACCGCAAGCAGCTGGCGCCGCTGGCCGAGAAGTTGCAGGCCGAGGATTTCGCCGTGCTGACCTTCGACTTCCGCGGGCACGGCGACAGCACCAGCGTGCAGCCGGCTTTCTGGATGAACGGGACGAATGCTCGATCAATTCCGAGGCCCAAAGTCAAGGACACCCTCGATTTCAAGCAGATGCCGCGCGGCTACTATCCGATGATGATTAACGATATCGCCGCCGCCAAGTACGCCCTCGAGAAGAAGAACAACGCCCGCGAGTGCAACGCGGGCGACTTGGTTATCATCGGGTGCGACGACGGCGCCACGCTCGGCGCCGTCTGGGCCGCGACCGAGTGGAACCGCCGCCGTCTGGTCCAAAGCATGGGCGTCCTCAAGCCGGGCGAGCCGGAGGGTAAGGACATCGCCGCCTGCGTCTGGCTGAGCCTACGCGGCAGCCTCGGCTCGGGCGCGAACGCGACCGCCGTGGCCGTCGATAGCTGCTTTGGCCCCGCCGAGAAGGATCGGAAGATGCGCGACAAGGTCGCCCACTGCTTCTTCTATGGCGACGGGGATAACGCCTCGAAAACCCTGTCGGAAAACATCTACAACAACGTGCTGCGAGCGGGCGGCGCCGGCTTCAAGCAGCCGACGTTCAAGAAATCTCTCAAGGGAACCAAGCTGACGGGCCACGAACTGCTCGGCAAAGAAGACATCGAAATCGAGGAAGCCATCGCCAAGAAGTATCTCAAGGACGTGGTCTTCGAGAAGCGCGCCGGCACCGTCTGGAGCGAGCGCGATCTGAAAATGAGTCCACTCATCGAAGTGCCGGCCTCGGAGTACGCCAAGTACGGCGTGCGGGCGCCGTAAGACGAACGCGATTTGGCGAGCGTGGGGGGGGTAT
>JBBSES010000231.1:0-7241 GCA_038239465.1 Gemmatales bacterium | reverse complement strand
TTCGATGACCGCCGTGAACTCGGACGGCAGGTTTTCCCCGGGGGTGACGTCGTGCCAGGCATGGATCATCTCGTTATATTTCCTCGGTCGCGCTCGGGGCGCTTACGCGACCCCGCTCGCCAAGATCGCGGCTCATCAACGATTTATGGGATTCCCGCCTACTTTTCAATCGCGGACGCCTCAAGGCTTGCCCCATTTGCCATCGCCTTTGTGCCCCTTGCCTGGCCGTGCAAAATACATCACGGCCGCGGCGATGGATTGCCGAAAAGAAGGCAAGACGGGCGCTCCAGGTCACTTTGCCCGGCCACCAAAACCCACCGGCCCCCGCGACCGCGGAAGGACAACGCATGGACCGCTTGCGACTGGCGACGCTGGCCCCCTCCGCCCTGCTGACCTGCTGCAGCCGCTGCGGCGCGGGCGATCAACCGTGGGACCGCGTGGCCGGCAAGGCGTATTGTCCCAACTGTCAAGAAGAGTTGGCCGTCGGTGTCGCCGCTCCTCTGCTGGAGCGCACCGAACCGAACCGCTGCCTGGTGTGCGCCCGCCGCGGCACCGTGCGCCTACTCACCGTGCCGCTGCACGCGACGACGGGCGTCGAAATAGACATCTGCGGCGAACATTTGCGCGGCTTGCTCGGCCGCCGCCTCGGGCCATATGCCTTTCAACAAATGCGCCGCATGTTGCGCACCCTGCGCGTCGAGCGCGAAACCATCTTCCTGCTACACGAAGGATTCTACGACGACGATGGCCGAGCGCTGCGGCCGGCCGTCGAGGTCGAATGACGCTTCGGTCGCTAGATTGACGCCATGCGGAATTCTCTCAAGGAGGGTTCGTCATGGCACCGGCGGAAACGCGGCCCGCACTCTTTACTCAGCCGACTTTGGCCGACCCGTATCCCACTTAAGCCCATCTGCGGGCCGCCGACCCCGTCCACTGGCATGAGGGTTTCAACGCCTGGGTGCTGACGCGCTACGACGATATCGTCCGCGCCCTGCACGACCCGCGCCTGGTGTCCGACCGCGCTGGGGCCATCCGCGACGCCATCCGCGATCCGGAACACCGACACCTCGCGGCGTTCATCGGCGATCAGATGAACTTCACCGACCCGCCGCGCCATGCTCGATTGCGCGGCCTGGTCAACAAGGCGTTCACGCCGCGCGCGGTCGATGCCCTCGCCCCGCGGATCGAAGCGCTCGTCCATACCCTGCTGGACAAGGTGGAAGCGCGCGGCGGCATGGACGTCATCGCCGACCTGGCGTTTCCGCTGCCGGCCACCGTCATCGCGGCCATGCTCGGCTTACCCGCGGAAGACTTGCATCAACTGAGACTGTGGTCGGACGATTTCACCGCCATCTTCGGCAGCGATCCGGCCGCCGTCGCCCCGGAGGACTACGCCAAAGCCTGCCGTGGCGGGCAGGAGATCGTCGATTACTTCCGGCGTCTTGTCGATGAACGCCGAGTCGCTCCGCGCGACGATCTTTTGACGGCGTTGGCCCAAGCGGAGGCCGACGGCGCCCGCCTGACCGAAGCCGAGTTGTACGCCAACGCCAACGTGCTGCTCATCGCCGGGCACGAGACGACGACGCATCTGATCGGCAATGGCCTCCTCGCGCTCTTCCGGCATCCCGAGCAGATGGCGAGGCTGCGGGCCGATCCGTCGCTGATCCCCAGCGCCGTGGAAGAGTTTCTGCGCTACGACGCGCCGATTCAGTTCATGTATCGGCTGGCGGGCGAAGACGTGACGATCGCGGACAAGACGATCCGCAAGGGGCAGCTGGAAGGACCAGGTCAGAAGCTTTACGTAGGTGAAACACTCAACTTGCGCCAGCGTCTCAAAGTGCAGTTGGGGGCTAAGAGTTTTGACTTTTGGGGGACCGGCAAGGAAGATGTCGGTGTCCGCTTCTCCTCGCTACCCGAGATAAATGAGTTAAAGGCGAATCAATCCCGTTGGATCACCGAGTGGAAGCCCATCGGGAACTACACGGGCTTCGCCGCCAGCTTATGATCAGTCAAGTCCTGGACGCATTCTTGGCGGTGCGGGACGGCTACTCTGTAGACCGAGTTATCGCCGATCCTCCATTGAATCAGCAGTTCATCGCCGCATGTCGGTCGAAGAATCTTCTTCAACCAGCCTTGGCCCTGAACGCCTGTCTATACAACATGCGAAAGAGTGCGTCCCTGGCGGCTTATCCAACGCAGCGACGCACTCGGGTACGCGCCCAGGAAAATTACCAATTTGCCAGTGAGATCGCGGTGCGCTTTCTGGAGAGACTTCATGAGATAGCCCTGGATCAGATCCTTTGCGATCCCTCGCGGGCGGCCGAGTTCGATGTAATCGCGGGTGACTGCCGGCGAGGAGGACGCTGGCGATCATCGAAAGACCTGGTTAGACAACGTGCGAAGATCCGTCCCTTCCTGTTTTTGCTCGCACGATCGTCTGGAATGAATCCCCGCCCGTTCGCGCGAAACGTAAACCAAGCGGGTCGGCGCTAGACGGCCGGCGCCGCGTCCACGTCGTTCTTCGAGTCGCCTGTCTTGACGGCATCCGCCTTGGGCGTCGAGCCGCGCGCCTTGGAAAAACCGCCTAGCGCCATGGCCACCGATGCAGGCGTCCGATAACGCTCGTCCGGCTTCTTGGCCATCATCTTGGCCACGATGGCCACCACGCCCGCCGGCACCTCGGGACGCTTTTCGGTCATAAGAGGCGGCGCCGCCTCGCGGTGCTTGAGCAGCTTTTGCAACAGCGAGCCGCCCGCGAACGGCGGTTGGCCCGCCAGCAGGTAATAGAACGAGCAGCCGAGACTGTAGATGTCGGCGCGGATGTCCACGGTGGTGGCGTCCACGGCCTGCTCGGGAGCGAGATAGTCGGCGGTGCCGATGGTCTCCTCGCGCATCAGGGTGTTGGCGGCTTCCTGTTTGCCCGCGGCGGCAGGCACGCGCATGTCGGCGAGGCCCCAATCGAGGATTTTGATCGACGTGCCCAGCTGAATGGTTTTCTTGGCGTTGGCCGGGTCGAGCGCGCCGGTCGGCATCACCAGGAACAGGTTGGCCGGCTTGATGTCTCGATGCACCAGGCAGCGCTCGTGCGCGTGCTGAAGGCCCAGGGCCGCTTGTCGGATGTAGTCGCACGCCTGCATCACGGGCAGCGGGCCGGATAGCCGCACTAGCTTACCGAGGTCGATCCCCTCAATGTACTCCATGGCGAAGAAGTGAGTGCCGCCGATCGCGTCGGCTTCCAGCGTTTGCACGATGTTCGGATGCGACAGCTGGGCGATGGTCTTGGTCTCTTGCTGGAATTGACGGACGGCTTCCTCGTTGGAGAGCAGTTCCTTGCGGACCACTTTCAGGGCGACGACGATGCGCTTGTTGGCGTGCCAGGCGCGGAAGACGCGGCTTACGCCGCCCTCGCCGAGCATGTCGAGGATGCGATAGGGGCCGAGGACGAGGTCGCGGCCATGGCCCTGAAAGAGTTGATTGACTTGATAGACAGTGAGCCAGCCGCGCTGAACGAGGTCTTTGGCCAGGGCGCGGGCATCGCGGATACGGCTGACCAACTCCGTCGAGACTTTGTTCAGTTGGTCTGGACTGAGCAATCGGTTGGTAATCAGCATGTCCACGAAGCTAGCGAGGGAATCGACGGCCATTCCACGACCCAATCGGAGTTTGTCCCGGAACGCGGAGAGGCCCGTGGCGGCGCGGCGGGGGACGGGGGAGCCGCGCCCGGGCGAAGGGAAGCGGCCGCCCGCGTTCCCTCCACTATCGCAATCTTAATCCATCTTGGCGGCGGAAGACAGGGGACGCCAAAGTAAAATGCGTTGACGGCGCCTCGCGTCCCCGGCACGTCTCCAGAATTTGGGCCAATATCCCCATGATGCGGTCGAGTTCGGCGATGAAATACTCCGCCACGTCGAGCGTGAGGTCGGTCCCCGATAGTCGCAAGAACTTCCAGGCGCTGCCCGTGGTCACGGCGCCATGCACCACTTGCAGAGGCATTGACGCCCGAGCATTGAATTCCGACGCCGCCACCGTGGCGGCGATGCACTGTCCCAGCCCCGAGCAAAGGTTGTCGTTCTTGGCCTCGGCGGTCGCCATCACCGGTGCGGTTAGCACCGATTGCAAGGGGGAGCGCGAGAAAGGAAATCGCAGTAGCCGCTGAGGCCGCGCGACGCATCCACGTCGAACTCGATGCCCGAGAAAAATCCAAAACGGCCGCCGAGCCGGCGGCGCAGTTCCGCCAGCACCGGCGCGATGATGAATTCGGAGCGTGCTTTCTCGGTATTGATGGCCAGGGCCAGGGCGACATCCTCGTGCATTCGTTCGCGGAAAGCGGCCGGCAAGTCCGCCGGCGCGACGGCGCTATAAAGGTCCGCCTCGGCCAAACTGAGGCCGAGCGCCTGGTGCACTCCGGGGTAAGAGAAGCCCCGAAAGGTCATTTCAGATCCCCATGAGTCGCAGGCCTGTTTCGCGCTCGGTGGCTAAGCCTCCCCTCGTCTCTTACAATCACCCTGCCACGTTCCCCCTTCGCGGAGGCCCTGCCATGAGTGTCGCCGAACGGTTCGATGCCATTATCCTCGGCACCGGCCAGGCCGGCAAGCCGCTCGCCGGCGACCTGGCGAAAGCCGGCCGGCGCACCGCCATCGTCGAACGCGAATACGTCGGCGGCACCTGCATCAACGTCGGCTGCACGCCGACCAAGACGATGGTCGCCAGCGCCCGCGTCGCCTACCTCGCGCGCCGCGCCGCCGATTATGGCGTTCACGTCAACGTCCCCGTCGTGAACATGGCCGAGGTGCGGCAACGCAAACGCGCCATCGTCGATAGCTGGCGCGACGGCGGCAAGAAGCGCCTCGAAAGCACGGCCAACCTCGAATTACTGATGGGCGCCGCCCGCTTCACGGGGCCGAAGACCGTGGAGGTGATGCTCAACGCCGGCGGCACGCGGCTGCTGACGGCCGACACCATCGTCATCAACACCGGCTGTCGTCCCGCCACGCCGCCGTTGCCGGGGCTGGAAACGGTGCCCTTTCTCGATTCCACGTCGATCATGGAACTGGAAGCGCTGCCGGACCATTTGCTCGTCCTCGGCGGCGGTTATATCGGCCTGGAATTCGGGCAAATGTTTCGCCGCTTCGGCAGCCGCGTCACCATCATTCAGCGCGACAAGCAGCTGCTGGGCCGCGAGGACGCCGACGTGGCCGACGCCGTGGCCGGCATCCTCCGCGAAGACGGCATCGACGTTCTGCTGAAGACCGAAGCACTCCGCGTGACGAGCGACCAGGGCGGCATCCAGCTGACCGTGCGCGGCGATGGTGGAGAGCGAACGTTGACCGGCTCTCACCTGCTCGCCGCCGCCGGACGGACGCCGAACACCGAGAAACTCGACCTGGCCGCGGCCGGCGTCCACGCCGACAAGCGCGGCTATATCCCCGTCGATGACCGACTGGCGACCAACAAGCCCGGCATCTACGCCCCGGGCGACGTCAACGGCGGCCCGCAGTTCACGCACATTTCCTACGACGATTACCGCGTCCTGCGCGACAATCTCCTGCACGACGGCAAGGCCAGCACCAAGGGGCGCCTCGTGCCGTACACCATGTTCATCGACCCGCAGCTAGGGCGCGTCGGCCTTTCCGAACAAGAGGCGCGCCAGCAGGGGAAAAAGATCCGCGTCGCCAAAATGCCAATGGCGCACGTCGCCCGCGCCCTGGAGATGGACGAATCGCGCGGCCTGATGAAAGCCATCGTGGACGCCGACAGCGAACAAATCCTCGGCGCTACGGTGCTGGGCATCGAGGGGGGCGAGATCATGTCGATGCTGCAAATCGCCATAATGGGCAAGCTGCCGTATACCGCGCTGAGGGACGGGATCTTCGCCCATCCGACCCTGGCCGAGTCGTTGAACAATCTGTTTCAGACGCTGACCCCGTAGAGGCGGTTTGGAAAAGGGGTCGGGAGTCAATGTGCGAAGCACCCGCAGGGCCGTTCCGGCAATGACTCCCGACCCCTATTCGAACCGCTCTATTAGGAGACTGCCCGATGAGCCTGACGCTGTACTTCCTCCGCCACGGCCAAACCGCCGCCAGCCGCGCGAATGTGTTTTGCGGCGCGCTCGACCCGGAACTGACCGAAGACGGCCTGGCCATGGCGCAGGCCTTCGCCGACGCGTACAAGCAACACCGCTGGGCAGCCGTCTACGCCAGTCCGATGAAGCGCACTCTCGCCACGGCCAAGCCGCTGTGCGACGCGCTGGGCATCCAGCCCCAGGCGCGCGACGGCCTCAAAGAAATCAACTACGGCAAGTGGGAAGGGCTGACCGTCGAGCAGGTCTCCCAGCCGTACCACGACGACTACATCCGCTGGACCGCCGACCCCGCCTGGTATCCCCCCACCGGCGGCGAGGCGGCCATCTCCATATCCAACCGCGTGCTGAACGTGATCGACGAAATCAAGAAAGAATACAAGGACGGCAACGTCCTCGTCGTCTCTCATAAGGCGACCATCCGCATCGCGCTGTGCAGTTTGCTGGGCATCGACGTGGGCCGCTTCCGCTATCGCCTCGGCGCCCCGGTCGGCTCGGTGAGCATCGTCGAGTTCGGCAGCCACGGGCCGCTGATCAAGGCGTTGGCCGACCGCATTCACCTAGACGAACGGCTGCGCAACCTGCCGGGGACGTGAATGCTGTTCATCGGCCACTGCGTGGAACGGAGACGAACATCGTGTCGAACGCCAAGAATGTCCTACGCCAACCGTTAGAAGTCTGCTGCACCTCGCCCGTCACCGGCTTCTACCGCACTGGCCACTGCGATACCGGCCCCGGCGACGACGGCCTGCACGTCATCTGTTCGCGCGTCACCGCGGAATTCCTGGCCTTCAGCAAGTCGCGCGGCAATGACTTGGCTCGCCCGGCGCCTGAGTACGACTTCCCCGGCCTAAAACCCGGCGACTGCTGGTGCCTGTGCGCGACGCGCTGGAAAGAGGCGCTGCGCGCCGGCGTGGCCCCGCCGGTGGTGCTGGCCTCCACGCATATCTCGGCGCTGGAGTTCGTGTCGCTCGAGGAGTTGCAAGAATATGCCGTTGATGGGCCGTAATCGGTCTAGCGAGACTTTGGGCAGTGGGCGTAAACGCTAACAAAAAACCCACTTGCGACGGTCGCAAGTGGGTTCATGTTTGGAGCCGAGGGGGATCGAACCCCTAACCTCAGCATTGCGAACGCTGCGCTCTCCCAGTTGAGCTACGGCCCC
>JBBSES010000230.1:0-7254 GCA_038239465.1 Gemmatales bacterium | reverse complement strand
CAAGGGAAGCGTCGTCGAGTACGATCGCATCATCGCCGCCGACGCCGATTTCCTGGTGCCGCGCGTCGAGAAGGCGCGCGTCCTGTACTCGGATTACCAGTGGGACGCCAGCGCCGCCGCCTATCGCCAGGTGCAGATCCCCAGCGCCGACGACTGGCTGCAAAACGCATTGGGGGGGCTGGCCCAGAAAGACCCGCGCGGGGGCGCCGCCCTCGCTCCCTATCTGGCAGCGCACCTGCCGGGAAAATCGTGTGAGGACGAGTTGGCCAAGCTGGCGCCGGGCCTCGACGCCGATTTGCAGCAGGGCATGCGCTGCATCGTACTCGACTATGAAGCCCGCGCCGCCGAGCAGAACGCCGTCGCCCTCGAAGCGAAGGCCAAGGATAAAAAGGGCTGGCGCGACTACGAGGCGGTCCCGCTCTACAAGAACCTCATCGCCGTGCAACCGGCTAATACGGAAGGACTATTTGACCTCGGCCAAACCTACGGCACGCTCAAACAGACGCGGCACGCCATCGAGGCGTTTAGCCAGACGCTCGCCGTCGATCCTCTCAACCGCGACGCGTCGGTGGCGCTCGAACGCGCCGGGCTGGAACTCAATCCCCAGCTGCGGCCGACGTTCGAGTTCTTCAATCAACGCGGCTTCGGCCAACTGTCCAACATCTCGCGCTTCCGCTACGGCGGTTTTCTCACATATCCCTTCGGCGACGAGAACGAAAGCGTCACCGTCGGCTACGAACGGGCGTTATACGTTCCGATACGTGGCCAGGGCCAACAGCTCGAAGGCAATATCTACACTTTCGGCGCCTCGAAGAAGTGCGACGAACGCTTGATCTTCTTCGGCACCGGCCACGTCGAGCAGTACGAGGACCGCCTGCAAAACCGCGTCACCTACCAGGCCGGCGCCGCTTACGACTGCAGCGATCTCGTCCGCGTCCACGCCGATCACTTCCTCGAAAACGTCCTCGAAAACGGCGAGACGCTACGGCAGGACATCCATCGCCTCGGCATCAATGCCGGCGCCGATCTGCATATCAATCGCCTGTGGAACGCCGGCGCCAACTATCGCTTCGCTTATTATTCGGACCATAACGACCTGCATGAGATGTATCTGACGACCGAATGGAAGATCATGCTGCCGCCCTGCCAACTCAAGGTAGTCCTCGACTACGATTACTTGTGGTATGCCCGCGGCACCGTCTACCCCTTCAACGATCCCAACATTCTCATCGGTGCCATTCATCCCTATTTCGCGCCCAACGGCTTTGGCTTCGGCGAGGCGCGCATCGAATGGACGCAATGGCTCAGCCGCGATTTCTTCGTTTACTCCAATCAGTGTTGGTATTCGCTGCAGTACGCCCTCGGCTTCGACTCCTCCTTGGCGACCTACAACTCGGTGCGCGCCGTGGCCAACTTCGACGTGAAGCCGTGGCTAACGATCGGCGCCGACGCCAAGGGAATCTTCTCGCCGGTCTACAACGCGGAAGGGGTATCGGCCTTCGTGCTGCTGCGGTTGCCGTACAAGCCGTGGTGAGAGGCGGATAGCGTCGCACCACACCCCGCCAGCCGACGCGCTTGGCGTCCTGTGGGGGTAGCTTGGCGGCCTGTGCCTGTCGGAATTCCTTACGGCGGCATCGGCCCCCTGCGCACAACAGCGATGGACGCGATCCAGTGGCGGCTAGTTCCCATTCTTCCTGGCGGATGACGACGAAGGCCAGCATGGCATGGAGGACCACCCAGATCGAGGCGACCAAAGCTCGGTGGAGTGCCACGAACGCGGCATCTCACCCATACACGCCGACGACCATCGACTGCGGCTCATCTCGTGCCGCGGCGAGCCATCCATCGATCTCTTCAAGGACGCCCACCATATCCGCATCGGTTTCCTTGGCCAGCATCGAATGCAGGGCCGGCGCGGCCTGGCGCATCGTCTCCGGCGGCCAAAAGCCGATCCCCGGCATACCGTCTCGATCCGTCGGCAGCGCGATAGGGCAGTTGTCGATCAAGCCGCCAAAGAAGCGCAGCGACACTCGATGCTGGACGAATTCGGCATCGAGCTTTTCCAACAGAGCAGTGCTGCTGCGGTGAAAACGATCGTGCATCCATCGGCCGAGATAGCTGCAGATGAAGTCAAAAGCCCACCCGTAGACGAAGCCGGCATCTGGATGGGTAAATTGGCCGTCGAAGATTTCTCGCAGCGCCTGCGCGTGCGAGAGTCCGGGGCATTCGTCCTCGATTTCGTCGGCGAGTTCGTCGTCTAGCCAGGCAAGCGATTCTCCCTGGCCCTCCTTCGCCAACATCTGTTTCAGCAACGCGTAGTCGCGGCTGCCGGGAATTCGTAACACTTCGCCCTGATCGACGAGGTACCCGCGCATGCCGCGAAGGAATCCTTCCGAATCGGAGCTAATGAATATACCCCGCCGCTCGTGAGGCCTCTCCGCCAAAAGCTTATCCTCTCCGCCAAAGGCGTACCCTTCCCGCGACAGGGCCTTGGCGGCGGTGCCAAGGTTGCCGCGAACGTCCGAACGAGCAACAGTTTTATCCCCGCCCCCACCGCCGGGATAAAGCCGGCGGCTCGTCCTGCCTCCTTTTTTTTTCCGAACGGTTAGGCCGAGGACTTCGATCGTTTCCCTGGCAACCCGCCGGCCCGTCTGCTATCCTACTTTTTCCCCACCGTCCACTCCCCGATGAACATCCCGCGAGGGCCGCGCATGATCGCCGTGAAGTTTTCCGCCGTCGTCCTCTCGCTCGGCGTCCTGCTGTCGATGGCTGCCGTTCATGCCGCCGACAAGGACGCGCGCGGCTTCCTCGACCGCGTGCATAAGGATCCCGACGGCGAGGACGCCAAGTACGTCCTCTTCGTGCCGCACGATACCACCGGCGACAAGGCCTATCCGCTGATCCTCTTCCTGCACGGCGCCGGCGAGACGGGGACCGACGGCAAGAAGCAAGCCGCGGTCGGACTGGGGCCGGCCATCAAGGCGCAGGAAAAGACCTTCCCCTTCATCGCCGTCTTCCCGCAATCGCAGGATCGCACCTGGAACGCCGATTCGGACGATGGTCTCCGCGCCATGCGCATCCTCGGCGAGGTGCGGAAGGAGTACAAGGTCGATCCCAAGCGCGTCTATCTCACCGGGCTGTCGATGGGCGGCGGCGGCACCTGGAGCCTGGCGGTCAAGCATCCGGACCAGTGGGCGGCCATCGCACCCATCTGCGGCGTTAACGGCTATCGCAAGCAGGCCGGTAAGATCAAGGACATCCCCTGCTGGTGCTTCCACGGCGACGCCGACAAGGCGGTCAACGTCGGCTACTCCCGGCGCATGGTGGAGGCGTTAAAGACGGCCGGGGGCAAACCGAAATACACGGAATATCCCGGCGTCGAGCACAATAGCTGGGATAAAGCGTATGGAACCAAGGAACTGTTCGACTGGCTGCTGGAGCAGAAGTTGAAGTAGGCCAATCTTTCCCGGAGGTACTCTCTCATGTCCGGCAATGTAGACCGCCGCGATTTCCTCAAGCGCAGCGCGACGAGCGCCGCCGCCTTGACCCTCGCCGCCTCCAGTTACGACCGCGTGCTGGGCGCCAATGAGCGCCTCGGCGTCGCCTTTCTCGGCGTCGGCGGCCGCTGCCAGGCGCACCTCGACATCATCAACAAGCTCTCCAAGGAAGGCAAGGGCGTTGCCCCGGTCGCCGTCTGCGACGTGTGGGACGGCCTCGAAAAAGAGTACGAGAGCAAGACGGCCGACGGCAAACCCGTCACCCGCAAGTATCTCCAGGGCCTCTATCCGTCGGCCAAGAAAGTCGGCCTCGACCCCAAGGATGACAAGCACGTCGTCAAGGACTACCGCAAGCTCCTCGACTTGAAAGAGGTCGATATCGTCTGCATCGCCACGCCCGACCACTGGCACGCCAAGATGTCCATCGACGCCGCCGCCGCCGGCAAGGATGTCTACTGCGAGAAGCCGATGACCAAGACCATCGCCGAGGCGCAGGCCGTCGCCGACGCGATGAAGAAGCACAACCGCGTCATGACCGTCGGCGTGCAGTCGATGGCCGACCCGACCTGGCTGGAGGCCAACAAGTACATCACCGCGGGGAAGATCGGCCACGTCGCCCAGGGGCAGACCAGCTATTACCGCAATAGCGCCGTCGGCCAGTGGCGCTACTATCGCCTCTGGCAAGAGATGAATCCGAAGACCATCGATTGGGACATGTTCCTCGGCCACGGCTTCAACATCTTCCCGCAAGAACCGCTCGGTCCCAAACTGCCGTTCGACCGCGCCCTCTTCGCCCAATGGCGCTGCAACTGGCCCTTTGGCGGCGGCATGTTCACCGATCTCTTCGTGCATCAGACGACGCACCTCATCGCGGCGATGGGCGTGCGCTATCCGGCTCGCGTCGTCGGAGCCGGTGGCCTGTACATGGAATACGACGGCCGCGACGTGCCCGACGTGGCCACCGTCGTCGCCGACTACGACGAGGGTTGCCAAGTCTCCATCACCGCGACGATGATCGCCAGCTATCCGGTGGAGGAAGTCATCCGCGGGCACCTCGGCACCATCAAGTTCGTCAAGGGCGGCTTCCAGGTTATCCCTGACAATCCCAAGGGCGGCGCCGGCATCCCTGCCCGGCTGGAACAGACCGTCCCCGGCGAGTTCGTCGATTGCAAATTCCAGGGACGGCTCGATACCGAGGATCTGTGGCTCAACTTCCTCAAGTGCGTCCGCGACCGCAACCGCGATACGCTCAGCACCGCCGACCTGGGCGCCGCCGCCTTCACGACGGTGGCGATGGGCGTGCAGAGCTACCGCACCGGCAAGGTGCTGTTCTGGGACAAGGAGGCGCGCAAGCCGGTCGTCGCCGACGAAAGCTGGTCGAAGCGATGGGAAGAGCGCAGCCACAAGCGCGGCAAGCCGAACCAGGTCATCGGCTGGAAGGCCGACGAAACCGGCAGCCTGCTGGAGCCGCCGGATTACCAGAAGCTGGCGGGGCCTTGGACGGATGGCAAAGACCCGGCCGCGGGGTAATAATTTAGGTTTAGCGACGCTTCGCGGAAGCGTTCAGACGCCGAACGCTTCTACGAAGCGTCGCTAAACCATCGGAACCGTCCCATGCGCGAATGGCTCCTCGCGGAACACCATCACGGCTTCACGCGCTCGCGTCCCTGGCAGGTCGCCGTCCTGCCGTTCGGCGCCACCGAACCGCACAATCTGCATATGCCCTATGGCACCGATAATTTCCAGGTGGAAGCCATCGGCAGCCGGGCCTGCGAGAGAGCCTACCAATCCGGCGCCGGCGCCGTGCTGCTGCCCACGTTGCCTTTCGGCGTCAACACCAACTACTTCAAAGTCCCCGGCGCCCTCGCGTGTAGCCTAAACCCTACGACGCTTCTGGGCATCATTGCCGACCTGGCCGACTCCATGCGCCGCCAAGGGGTGCGCAAACTCGTCCTGCTCAACGGCCACGGCGGCAACGAACTCAAGCCGCTGGTCCGTCAATTGCATCATCAAATCAATATATTTATATGCGTCTGCGACTGGTTTCGCATGGCCACGGACATCTATCGAGACGTCTTCGACCAACCCGGCGAACATGCCGACGAGGTGGAAAGCAGCCTGGGATTGGCCTTTTTCCCCGAACTGATGCGCATGGACCTGGCCGATCCGGGCGCCGCTTGCCCCACGCGCTTCGAGGCCGTCAATCGCGGTTGGGTAAGCATCACGCGCCCCTGGCACCTGGCGACGACCAACACCGGCATGGGCAACCCGGCCACGGCGACCGCCGACAAGGGCCGGCGTCTCATGGACGTGCTGGTCGAACGGCTCTCCGCTTTTCTCGTCGAGTTGGCCGCGGCGCCGCTGGACGAGACATTTCCCTACGCGAAGGGAGAAGGAGGATGACGCCGCTCCCCGCCGACTGGCAGGCGATCCTGGCCGACGAGATGCACAAGCCCTACTTCGCGGCGCTGCAAAAGTTCGTTTCGGCCGAGCGGGAGGCCCATGCCGTCTTTCCGCCGCCGGATGACGTCTTCAACGCCTTCCGCCATGCTCCTTACGACAAAGTCAAAGTCCTGCTGCTGGGGCAAGACCCCTACCACGGCGAGGGCCAAGCGCACGGCCTCTGCTTCTCCGTGCGGCCCGGCGTCAAGCCGCCGCCGTCGCTGGTCAACATATTCAAGGAATTGAAGAGCGACCTCGACTGCCCCACGCCCAAGAATGGCGACCTGACCGCGTGGGCCGACCGTGGCGTCATGCTGCTCAACGCCGTACTGACCGTGCGCGCCCACGAGCCGGCCTCGCACGCCAAACACGGCTGGGAGACATTTACCGACGCCGTCATCCGGGCGCTTTCTCAACGAGAAAAGCCACTGGTCTTCGCCTTGTGGGGCGGCTACGCCCAGAAGAAGGCAAAACTCATTGACGCCGAGCGACATCGGGTTGTCACCGCGGCGCACCCGTCGCCTCTGTCCGCCAAGAAATTTCTCGGCAGCAAGCCGTTCTCGGCGATCAATGACGCGCACGGAGACGTAGGACAGCAGCCGATCGACTGGCGATTGCCGACCGTTTAGCGACGCTTCGAAGAAGCGTTCCGCTCGCAACGGTTGTAGCGCCCCTCGAATCGGCCCGATATCCAGCGCCGCGGTTCGCGCCCGCGATCCCGGCACTTATAGTAAGCATTAGTCGCGCGATAACCGTCTCCCGTTCGCCTCGAAAAGGACCCCGCCGTGAAGTCTCCTCCTTCGATCAAGACCCGGCGTCCCCGCGCCTCCTTCTTTCGTCCCAACGTGGAAGTGCTGGAAGACCGCCTGGCTCCCGCCGGTTTCTTCGCCACCGGCGCCGACACCGGCGGCGGCCCCCAAGTGAACATCTACGACGCCGATAGCGGCGCCTTGCGCGGCTCCTTTTACGCCTTCCCCAGCAGTTTCACCGGCGGCGCGCGCGTGGCCATGGGCGACGTGACCGGCGACGGCGTCCCCGACCTGGTCGTCGCGGCCGGGCCGGGCGGGCAACCGCAGGTCAACGTCTACGACGGCGTCAGCTTGACCCTCAGCCGTGCCTTCCTGGCTTTTCCCGGCACCTTCCGCGGCGGCGTCAACGTCGCTCTCGGCGACACGGATGGCGATGGGCGTCAGGACATTATCTGCGGCGCCGATGCTGGCGGCGGCCCGCAAGTCAGCATCTACAGCGGCAAGGATGGCTCCCTGCTGCGCAGCTTCTATGCCCTGCCCACGGCCTTCACGGGCGGCGTCCGCGT
>JBBSES010000229.1:0-7274 GCA_038239465.1 Gemmatales bacterium | reverse complement strand
CTTGACACTGCACTAGTGCTGCGTCAAAGCCTCGATTTAGGGTAGCGGCGTCCCGCACTTCGTCTGAACTCTGGCGAATTCAGCTACCCGGACAACGACCCCCGTAGCTGAATTCGCCAGAATTCAGCCCCGCGACCCTAAAGTCAAGCCTTGACACTGCACTAGCCAAAGTAAACCTGCTGCTAACGACGATGACCGAACTGGCTTTCGACGCGCCGGCCGCACGCGAAGCGGGCCGAATTCGTGCCCTGCTTGAATCTCAAGGCTGCATGATAGGCGCTTACGACGTTCTCCTGGCGGGCCACGCCCGCGCCGCCGGTCTGACCTTCGTTACCACGAATACCCGCGAGTTTAGCCGCGTGCCGGGATTGAGCCTGGAAGATTGGCAAACCGTGGGAAGGCCATAAACAGATCGCGTCAGCGGCCTAAGCGCGAAACGTAAACAATTTCACGCGCTGTGATTTCCTTGCTCGTATTTGGCGATCTTCTCGACGCGCCGCGCGTGCCGGCCGCCCTCAAAGTCAGTGGTCAACCAGATGTGGACCATGCGGTCGATCAGTTCCTCGCCGAGCAGGTCGGCGGAGAGGCAGAGAACGTTGGCGTCGTTGTGGCGACGGCTCATCTCGGCGGTGATGCTGTCGTGGCACGGGGCGGCGCGGACGCCGGAAACCTTATTCGCGGCAATGGTCATGCCGATGCCGGTGCCGCAGATGAGGATGCCGCGGTCGGCCTGGCCGTTCTTGACAAGCTGAGCGACCTCGAAGGCGAAATCGGGATAATCGACGCTATCGCGGCCTTCGGGTCCGAGGTCTTGCATCTGATGGCCAAGGTGCTGCAACAGCGCGAAGATGCGCCGCTTCACGTCGCTGCCTCGATGATCGCTGGCAATGGCAATTCTCATGACTGCTGCAGCTCCGGCAGGAGCCGTTCCACGTGGGCGAGGATTTGCTGGGCGCAGTGGCGATAGACGTCGGCGTCGCCGCCGATGGGGTCGGCCACGTCGATGCCGTCGGGGCACAGCAAACGTGGCCGCGGATCCTGCCGGGCGAAGCGGCTCGCCAGCGCGGCGGCGTGGCCCTGCGTCATCGTCAGCAAGTGGTCGGCTTGCATCACCAGGTCGGCGGTCAACGGCCGGCTGCCGTGGTCGCGCAGGTCGCCGCCCAGTTCGCGGACGATGTTCACCGCTTCGGTCGCCGCCGGTTCGCCCTGGCCGGCCGCCAGTCCCGCCGACGCGATCAGGTAGCCGCGCTGGGGCAACTCTTCCGCCGTGCATTGTAAACGTTCGGCGAGGAGCTTGACGCACAACGCCTCGGCCATCGGACTGCGGCAAGTGTTGCCGGTGCAGACGAAGACGATGACGCAGGTCGTCTGCTGCCCCACTTCCGCGGCGGACATGGCGCCTTCCCGGACCATTTCCCAGCGCGGCCCGTCGATGCGCACCACCGAAGGTAGGGCCGTGCTTCGGCTCGGGCCGTCATCTAGGATTAGGTCGAGCCGTTCGCCGCACGCATCCAACGCGTCTTGAGCCGTGCCGGGTTGGCCGTTCCCGGGCAGCGACACCAGGACCATCGGCGCCGGCAACATCCGCAGGGCGTGCCACAAGGCATCGTGGCCGGGGACCGACAGACGAATCGAGCCATCGGGACACAGACGTTGCTTGACCGCTTCGGGCAATCGGCCGACCAGTCCGTTTTCCAGGCCCTCGGCGAAGACGAGCGTCAGCGGGCCGGGCCAGCAGCGCCGCGCCAGACGCAGGCCCAGCGATCCCATTTCCGGCGCCCAGTCGCGCGCCTGGCCGGCGCAGGTGATGGCCAGGGTCAAGCCATCGCCGGCCGCGGCAGGGACGGCTTCGATCAGGCGCTCGACGGCCTCGGGAAGCAAGGCGGACGCCGCGAGGGCATAGACGGTATCGGTCGGAAAGGCGACGAGTTGCCCGCGGGCCACGGCGCGAACCGCCCGCTCGATCAGCGCCCGCTGGTCGGCGGCGGTATGCCAGTCGAGAACGTCGGCCATGCGGCGGTCCAGTGCCTCGCGCGAGGGGGAGGACGATGCGGTACATCGTTTCACTACTATCAAGTCATAATTTACCCCAAGCGCGCGGAAGCGGCAAGGCGGGAGGCGCAGCCGCCCTCCTGAATTCGACAACGGAAAGGCAAACACTATCGCGCCACCGGCTTGCCCAGGTGCTTCTGAAAGTAGCCGGCCACGCGCGTCCAGAGCCGTTCCATCACCACCGGATCGGGGACCATGTGCGTCAGTCCCGACAGCGGCAGCACCTCGAAATCCTTGCCCTCGCGGAACAGGGCGTCGGCCAGCTTGAGCGTGTGCCGGAAGTACACGTTGTCGTCAGCCGTGCCGTGCATCAGCAGTAAGGGCCGCTTCAAGTCCTTGGCATACGTCAAAAGGGATGCTTCCTTGTACGCCGGGTCGTCCTTGTCCTTGGGCACGCCGAGATAGCGCTCGGTGTAGTGCGTGTCGTAGTCGTACCAGTCGGTGACGGGGGCGCCGGCGACGCCGGCCTTGAAGATGTCGGGCCGTTTCATGACGGCGAGCGCCGCCATATAGCCGCCGAACGACCAACCGACGATGCCGACGCGCTCCAGGTCCATCTGCGGCACCTTTTTGCCGAGCGCTTGCAGTCCCGCGACTTGGTCGTCGAGCGGCACGCTGCCGAACTTCTGGTAAATGGCGCGTTCCCAATCGCGGCCGCGCGCCGGCGTGCCGCGATTGTCGATGCCGACGACGATGAATCCTTGATCGGCCAGGAATTGCGGCAGCAGCCAGTTGCGCATCGAGGCCATCACGGTCTGATGCCCCGGGCCGCCGTAGACATCCACGATGACGGGGTATTTCTTCTTCTCGTCGAAGTCGCGCGGCCGGACGATGGCGGCGTGGAACATCGGCTTGTCGCCGACGGTGACGAACTCGACGCGCGGCGTGAAGCCCGGTTCCTCGGCGACCGAGGGTAATTCGCCGGCTGATGTGCCCCTGCCGCGATCGTCGTAGTGTACGACGAAGCTGCGCGGCATTTGAGTCGGCGTGGTTGAGGTGAGTACGGACAGGGCGGGGTTTAAGACGACAGTATTGACGCTGTCGTCAACGCCGAAGAATATCTGCTCATTTTCCTTTGGATCGAGAGAGATGACGCGAACCGCCACGCGGGTTGGCGCGAGCCGCTGACGATAGGCTATTCGACCCCGATCCGAATCGTAGGGGACGAGGCCCGCAAAGCCGGTGTCCGGTTTTAAAACCACGCGCTCGAGCTTACCGTCGGGGTCGCGGTGTTCCAGTTGCGGGCCGCCGGCGCTTTCCGTCGTCCAAAGAAATCCCTTGTTGGTCCATTGCGGCACGTCTTGATGAAGGTTGACCCAGGCGGGATCCTTGTCCACGACGAGCCGCCTCGTTTTTCCCGTCATCCATTCGACCACGAACAAAGCCAGTTCCTTTTGATCGCGCGTCTGCGCCGTGATGGTGAGAGGCCCCTGCTTGTCCCAATGCACCTGCGTCAAGTAGGGATACTTCTTGGCGTCCCAGTCGATCCACTTGGTTTTGCCGCCCGCGATGGGCACGATGCCGACGCGCACGCTGACGTTCTTCTTGCCCGGCCGCGGGTAGAACGACGGCTGCCCCGGCTGCTCCGGCTTCGACGGGTCGGCGACGTGCCACACTTCCACGCCATCGGCGTCGGCCTCCTCGTAGGCGATATCCTGGGAATCGGGCGACCACCAGTAGCCGGTCGAGCGGTCCATCTCCTCCTGGGCGACGAACTCGGCCAGGCCGTGCGTCTTTTGGGCCGTGCCGCCGGTGGTGACGCGCTTCTCCTTGTCGGTCGCCAGGTCGTAGACGTAAACGTCGTTATCGCGCACGTAGCTCACCCATTTGCCGTCGGGCGAAAACTTGGGGTCGAGCAGGGTGCCGTCGCCGGTCTTCAGCTCGCGCACTTCGTCCTTGCCGCGCGTCACGACGTACAACTTGCCGGACAAACTGAGGAGGATGAGCCGGCCATCGGTCGAGAGTTGGTAGTCGGTGAAGCCGCCGACGCCGACGCGCATTCTTTCCCGGCGTGCCTTCTCCTCGGGCGTCAGCTTTTCCTCGGCGCCTTTGAGGACTTGCTCGGGCGTGAGCAATTCGCGCGTCTTGCCGCTGGCCACGTCGAACTCGAAGAGGGCGAGCTTGGCCTTGCGCGGCTGGGCACGCAGGAACAGGACCGCCTTGCCGTCGAGCGTCGGCTTGGGGCGCGTCGGCCGGCCGAGCATGAAGCCGCGCGTCTCGGCGTGGGTCCGCAGATATTTCGCGTCCAGCGGCGCCGGGTCGGCGGCGAGGACCGGAAGGCACGACAACGACGCGGCGAGGACGATGAAGTTTCGCATGGGTGCAATGTACCACGGGCGGCCACGACTGAGAACGCCCTTGGCACAGGCGGCGAAGCGCGTAAGATGACGGCGATGGGAGCAGCGGAGAGCTTGGCGCGATCCTGTCCCGTTTGACAGCGGTTGCCGACACGACACCTTTTTTTCATGGAGGACACACATGTCCAGAGTCTCGACGCCCGCGACCGCCCAACCGGGCAGCCCGCAATTGAAGGTGCCGCACGAGAACATCGCCATGCGCGCCTACGAGAAGTGGGTCAAGAAGGGCCGGCCGCAGGGCACGTCTCACAACGACTGGCTGGAAGCCGAAGCGGAACTGAAGGCGGAGTTGAGCCGCAACCCGCAGGGACAGGCCCCCGCGAACCAGCGCCGCTAGTCTCCCGGCAGCCCAACGACGCGGCCCTCGCCTCTCCACCGGCGGGGGCCTTTTTTACGCGCATGAACGCTTCGCCCACCCCTCTCCCCTGTCCCGATTCGCCGCTACGCCGCCTCGACCCGCGCTGGAAACTGGCGGCCCTGACGTTGGCCATCGTCACGGCCGCGGCGCTGCGCGGCAACGGTCCCGCGGCACTGGCGTTGGGTCTCGCCATCGTCCATGCCGTCGTCGGCCAGCTGCCGCGTCGCTGGTGCCTCGCCCGGCTGGGCACGCTGTTCCTCGTGACGCTTCCCTTCCTGTTGATCCTACCCTTGCAGTCCGCGCGCGACACTTCTGCCCTCCACGCCGCGCTCCTCTTGCTCCTCAAGACGGCGACGGTTGGACTGTTGGCGATGGTGTTGCTGACCAGTAGCCCGCTCGCCGATACCTTCAAAGCGGCCCGGGCGCTGGGCGTGCCGCGCCTGCTGGTGCATCTCGCCATGCTTACCTATCGCTATGCGTTTCTGCTTGCCGAGGAGTTGCGGCGCATCCGCGTCGCCTTGCGCGTGCGCGGCTATCGCAATCGGGCGAACTTGCACGGCTACCGCACGGTGGGCCACGTCGCGGGCGTGCTGCTGGTGCGCGGCCACGAACGGGCCGAGCGCGTCGCCCAGGCCATGCGCTGCCGCGGTTTCGACGGCACGTTTCATTCGCTCGACGCCTTCCGCACGCGGCCGACCGACCTGGGTTTCTTCGCGCTGATCGCGTTGGCGTTGGTCCTCATCCTTCTCTGGGATCGGGTGTTCGTCTAAAGTCGCGGCGGCCGAACATTCGTGAAAATCGCGTGAAGGCCGTTCGTTCGCGGCGTTCGCTTCGTACAAATTCCTGGAAGCATCCCCGCGAAACCTCGACTCGGAGTAGCCTTCGGTGCAAATACCTTTCAACGGGCGCATCCTCCTCATCGGCTGCGGCTACGTCGCGCGCTGCACGCTGCCCTTGCTCTTGCGCCATTTGCAAATGCCGCCGGAGCGCATCACCGTCATCGACTTCGAGGACTTCCGTCCGTCCATCGCCGACTCGATCGCCAAGGGGGTCCGCTTCCAGGTCGAGCGAATCACTCAAGACAATCTGGGCGAAACGCTGGCGAAGCACGTCGGCGCCGGCGATATCGTCCTCGATCTGGCGTGGAACATCGAGGCCACCGAAATCCTCGCCTGGTGCCACGATCGCGGCGTCCTGTATCTGAACACCAGCGTCGAGTTGTGGGATCCGTACACCGGCGCCGAATCGCAGCCGCCGACCGAGCGTACTCTCTACGTTCGCCACATGGCCATTCAGCGGATGGTCAAGGGCTGGGCCAACGCCAAGGGGCCGACCGCCGTCCTGGAACACGGCGCCAATCCCGGCCTGGTGTCGCACTTCGTCAAGATCGCGCTTCAAGACATCGCGCGCAAGATCGTCGCCGAGAAGCCCATGGACTCGCGCGTTCCGGCGCTGCAGCAGCATCTCAAAGCGAACGACTTCCCGCGCCTGGCCCAGCTGACCGGCGTGAAGGTGATCCACATCAGCGAGCGCGACACGCAGATTTCCTCGAAGCCCAAGGAAGTAGGCGAGTTCGTCAACACCTGGAGCATCGAGGGCTTCCGCGAGGAAGGCGTCGCCCCCGCGGAGATGGGCTGGGGCACGCACGAACGCCGGCTGCCGCCCAACGCCCACGTCCACCAGTTCGGGCCGTGCAATCAAATCTGCCTGGCGCAAATGGGCATCAAGACATGGGTGCGCTCCTTCGTGCCCAGCGGCGAGATCACCGGCATGGTGGTCCGCCACGGCGAGGCGTTCACGATTTCCAATTACTTGACCGTCTGGGACGGGCCACGTCCGGTCTATCGGCCAACGGTGCATTACGCCTACTGCCCCTCGGACGCCGCCATCAATTCGCTGCACGAGATGGAGATGCGCTGGTTTCAACTGCAGACCAAGCAGCGCATTCTCACCGAGGAGATCGTCAGCGGCCGGGACGAGTTGGGCGTCCTGCTCTTGGGCCACGACTTCAACGCCTGGTGGACCGGCAGCCTGCTCGACATCCACGAGGCGCGCCGGCTGCTGCCCGGCCAAAACGCGACCACGCTGCAAGTGGCCTGCTCGGTCCTGGGGGCGTTAGCGTGGATGATCCGCAATCCCAACGAGGGCATCCGCGTGCCCGACGACTTGCCGCATACCGACGTGATGGAGGTCGCGCGTCCCTACCTGGGGCCTTTCATCTCCGAAGCGTTCGACTGGACGCCGCTCAAGAGTCGTCTCGATTTGTACGATCAGTTCGCGCGGCCGCGGCCGGCGCCGGAAGACGTGTGGCAGTTCGAGGCGTTTCACGTGACGAATTGACTTCTTGTATTCTCCCCTCCCCTTGAGGGGAGGGGTTGGGGGTGGGGTTTTAGGCTGCTCAGCGGCCCCCCCCCCCCCCCCCCCCCCGGGGGGGGGGGGGTGACACAAAGCAGAAAGGCTCCGGATTAGCCGCGACGGGGGCCCCCCGAGTAAGCCCGCGGCCGGGG
>JBBSES010000228.1:0-7312 GCA_038239465.1 Gemmatales bacterium | reverse complement strand
GGTGACGGCGCCGTGTTATCTGCTCAATTCGCGCCGCCTGGTGTTGCCTGCTTTTTCCGCGGACGCGGCCGGCGTCAACGTGCTGAACGGCTCGCGCTGGGCCGGCTATCGCTGCTGTGCCATCGCCGGAAATGACGTGCTGGATTTCGGCTTGGTTGGCCGCTTGAAACGCAAGCGAAACGACGAGCGGCGCTAGACGGGGGTGCCGTCCGCGCCGTTCGCCGTCAGTTCAAACAAGCGTCGTATCTCACCAGTAGCGGAGACGCCACCAGTCGTGACATTGAGCGGTGTTGCCGAACCACCAGTGGCCATCGACCCATTCCAGCTTCACGGAACGCCAGCCGAGCGGCACCTTGGGGAACGGATACGGCGGGCCGATGAAGGGCCACGCCTGTTCGGGGTACGCCGACGGCGCGGCCACGCGGGAATAGTTGTTGTACGGGGCGTAAGTCGGCCAGGCGTAGGGCGGCATGTTCGCGGCCGGCAGTGAGTACGGCCCACCGCCGCCGCCGCCCGCGGCGTAAATCGGCGTCGGCTCCTGCGGGCCAGGGAAGCCGCCCATGCCGGGGCCGGGAATGGCGCCGGGTGGCAAGCCGCCCATGCCGGGGCCAGGGATGGCGCCGGGCGGCAAGCCCTGCAAACCGGGCATCCCGGGACCCATCATCGGCGGGCCGCCCATGCCCATGTCGGGCTGGCGGCGCGGCGGCGGCACATTCTCGGGCATGGCGGCCTGCGCCTGCATCACCGGGTTCATGGCCATCATGACCATCAGCCGGTCGCGGACGCGCTCGACGCCAGGCACGCCCTGGACGATGCGCAGGGCTTCTTCCTTTTGCGACAAATCGTTGACACAACCGCCGACCTCGGCGACGCCGTTGAGGAAGACGATATCGATCTTATAGCCGCTGAGGCGGGCATTTTGCCGCAGCTGCTGGGCGATGCTGGTCGCCATTTGCTGGTTGCGCGACGAGGAGGCCGTCGCGGCCTTCTCGACGCCCAGCTTGGCCGGCTCCTGGGCCGGCAGCCCGCCGGCCAGGCCGAGACCGACGGCGGCGGCCAGCAGGGTACGGGAACGGACGGTCACGGCACGGTCCTCCTTGACGGGTCTCGCGGCGGTCCTGCACTAACTCCTTCCATCGGAACAATCGCCCGCGCCGCGACGGGTTAGCTGGGCGGAAAGGCCGTTGACGGGATGAAAGCGAAAGGCACGTCGGGCACAACCGTCGTTGGCGGCATGACCGGCGCGGTTGGCCATCCCTGCCCCGCTTCGCCGAGTTGACAAGCGCGACGGCGGCCTCTATAGTACTCATTCACCGCGAGACGCGCGGAATGGCGCGAGCGTGGTCGTAAGCACCTGTAGCTCAACTGGATAGAGCATCGGTCTACGGAACCGAAGGTTATAGGTTCGAATCCTATCAGGTGTACTGACGGAACCAATTCATACCTGGCGGCTACAACAGCCGCGTAAATCCCGCCTGTTGGAAATGCGCGTCCTTTGTTAGCGCGTCAACAAGACGCAATTCGGCCATCAAGCGAAAGCTGAGGCAATCCGTAAACGACCACTCTTGATCCGCATGTTTAAGGAAGAATGCGCGGACATCGTGGAGCCGCTGGGAATCGGTCCATTCGATCCGGCAGGCCTTGGACTGATCGAGGCGCTCGAATAATTCGGCAAGCAGATGGGTTTTTCCACGAGCTTTGAGTAACGTGGCCGTTTCGTCTAGGACATAGTCGGTGGTGACGAAGCCGCGTCTGCGTTTGCGGGCGGCGGCGACGATTTTCGCGGCGGTCGTCATCGCTCGCCAGCATGGCGAAGAACCCGCTCGTGTCTACGAATACTTCATTGGCCATAAATGACGTCGTCGATCTGCCGATTGGTCAATGAACCAGCGGATTCAGCCCGTTCGCACAGGGAATAGAAGGGATCGTCCCTCTCGATTGATTCGGCGCGAATCGGCTCCAGTCGAGCGACGGGTTTGCCGCGATGGGTAAGAATCAGCCGTTCGCCATTCCGCACCTTGGCGAGGACTCCCTCGGCATCGCGGCGAAAATCGACCATCGAAACTTCCCGCATGGTTTCTCCGGATTCAATGAAGGTGAACTTCACCTTCATTATAAAGGGCGAGGATGGCCCTGCAACCCCGCCGCTCGTTGCCGCTCACTGCCCCCCCCTGAACCGCGTCTGCGCCTTCGTCCAATCACCGACCACGGCTTCCAAAGCGACCATCCGCCGCTCGCGCCAGACATTCAGCTTGATCTTCTGCCCCGCTGGCAACGTGCTGACGTAATTGATCAAGTGATTGTCGTTACGCACCGCCGTACCGTCGATTTGCAGGATCACGTCGTTGGTCTTTAGTCCAGCGGCGGCGGCGGGGGTGTCGTTGTAGACCGTCTCGACCAGTGCCCCGGCGGCGCGGTCGAGGCCGAGCTTCAGGGCGTCGGCCGGCTCGAAGCTTCCCGCCAGCTGGAGGCCGAGATAGCCGCGGCTGACGCTGCCGCGTTCCAACAGCTGCTTGGCCACCTTTTGCGCCAGGTTGATGGGAATGCTAAAGGCGACGCCGCTGTTGCTGCCGCTCTGCGAGGCGATGGCGGTGTTGATGCCGATCACCTCGCCATCGAGGTTGACGAGCGCGCCGCCGCTGGAGCCGGGATTGATGGCCGCGTCGGTTTGCAGGAAGTCCTTGATGCGGATGGTCGCTCCCAAACTCACCTGGCCTCGTTCGCGGGCGCTGATGATGCCGTGCGTCACCGTTTGATTCAGGCCGAACGGACTGCCGATGGCAAGCACCCATTGGCCGACGCGAACCTTGTCGCTGTCGCCCAGCGCCACCGTGGGCAAATTCTCGTTGCTGTCGATGCGCAACAGGGCCACGTCCGATTCCGGGTCGGCCCAGACCTGACCGGGGCGAAAGACGCGGCCATCCGCGAGGTTGACGGTAATTTGCTCCGCTTTGGCCTGCGCGATGACGTGATTGTTGGTGACGACCAGCGTGCCCGGACGACCGGCCAGGCGGACGAGGACGCCGGAGCCGGATTCCTCGATCGGCTTCTTTCCCGCTGATGCGGCCGGTTTGCTCGCCTCGACGCTGACCACGGCCGGCGATACCTTGCGAGCCACTTCCTCGAAGAGTTGCCCCACACGCGGCACGTCGATGCCCTGCTGCGGGCCGAGGACTGCTTGCTGGGCCGAAGCCTTGCTCGCCAGGCGTTGCGAGAAGGTGACGCTGGCGAAGCCGCCGCCAAAGGCGCAGCCGCCCACGAAGAGGAGAAAGAACCATCGTTTCATGGTGGTATCGCCTTGCGGCCGAGGACCGGGATGATGTGTCGCCTGAATTCTAGCGCCCGAAACCGATGCCCCTGGAGAAAATCGCGGCGCGGGGCGATGAATCGGTGGCCGGCCGGCCCTACGAAACGCAAAGAGCCTGCGGACGGCAATGTCCGCAGGCTCTCACTATTCGGTTGCTTCCAGCTTTACTTGCTCATATCCATCTCGAGGTCGCTGAGGTCGATCTGCGGATCTTCAAGCGGTCCCTCGGATTCGCCGACCTTGTCCCAGTTCTCTCCCGAACGGCTATCGTCGAAGGAGCCGTACACTTCCATCTCGCGCTGGCAGCGCACGCAGGTCGTGCTGTACGGCAAGGCGTTGAGGCGAGCCACCAGAATCTTGCACTGGCAGCCCTCGCAGACGCCGTAGATGCCCTGCTTCATACGCTGCAAAGCGCGCTCGATCTGGCCCAGTTCGCGCGACTCCAACTGCGCGAGCTGCGAGGAAATCTCCTCGCTACCGGCGTCGAAGGCCAGGTCGGCGCTGTCGCCCGTCTGATCGGTGCTGTGGAAGTTGCGCAGGTCTTCCAACTCGCCCCCCAGGCGGCGGCGCAATTCGGCCCGGCGGCCCATCAAGGACTTGGTCAAGCGCAGCAGTGCTTCACTTCGTGCCATGGTCTCTTCACCTCTCTGGGGCTATTCTCCGTTGCTCGTCGCGTCGCTGGAGGGCTTCGCCCAAAATTAGGGGTTTACGGATATCGGAACGGTTGGGGCGAGGGGAACAAACCATGTCCCCGTACAGCAACAACCGCGCCTTTTCACGATAAATTCATCATTCCCGCGCTGATATTGTAAGTCGTCCGTCAAGAGCAAGTTGTGGAAGATGCTTCCCGAGCCGATTTCTTCGTCGGTCGTAATTTTGCGGGAAGTTCGGCCTGGCCCTGCCTCAAAATACGCAGGGCGCTCCAAAATTGCTCATTCTTTCCGCCCCGCGTGGCCTCCCAAGTATATCCGACGAATCAAGGGACGCCGGACGAAATTCGTCGGTGCCGTGATGGCACAGGCGGAAAAGAGGCGGATTGTAGGATTTGGCGGGAAGTGAGAGAGACGCGCTCTTTCTTATTTACGTTTCCGAAACGTAAATAAGAAGGAGCGCGAAACGTAAACGAAGCTACTTCGCGCCCATGGCGCTGAGGAAGCCGGAAAGTTCGGACTGCGGTGTGAGATACCAGAGGCGCGGCACCGCGCCGGCGGCTAGCTTGCCGGCGTCAAGTTTCTCGTCGGGGCCGTCGTTGCGGGCGCCGAGGAGCAAGTTCGCCAGGCCGGCGGGCCGTTCGTACTGGATCACCTTGTAGGTGCCCTCGGCCAACTGGCCCAGGCTGGCCGTCTTCTTGGAGGCGTCGTCGAGGACGCCGACCGCGTCGATCAGCCCGTATTTCAGGGCGTCCTGCGCGGTATAGATGCCGCCGTCGGCGCGCTGGCGGACGAAATCCACCATCACTTCGTCGCCGTCCTTCGTAATAATTTTGCCGTCGGGACCGCGATCGGGAATCTTCGTCGGCGGCGCCACGGGTTCGGTCATCTTGCCCTGCAAGGCGGGACGGCCGGCTTCGACCACGTCGATGAATTGCCGATAGGCGTTATCGACCATGCCTTGCCAGAGATAGCGTTCCTGGGCGGTCATGTCGTGGAACATGGAGCCGGAGTCCTTGACGGCGCCGGCCTTGATGACGTTCATGCCGAAGCCGTACTTTTCGGACAATCCCTTGATGTTCGGGAACGCGGCATAGACGCCGATGCTGCCGGTGATGCTGGTGCGCTCGGCGTAGACGTATTGCGCGGGCATGGCGATGTAGTACCCGCCCGACGCAGCCACCGCGCCCATCGACACGACGACGGGCTTGGGGCCGGGACTTTGCTTGGGATGCGAGCCGTCGGCCAGTTCCTTTAAACGCCGATACAGGTCGTCGCTGGCGGTGATGCTGCCGCCGGGACTGTTGATGCGCAGGACGACGGCCTTCACGTGATCGTCGGCCGCGGCGGCGGCGATTTGCTTGTGGACGAAGCCCATCTGCCCTTCCATGATGACGCCATCGACGGTGATGA
This sequence comes from Gemmatales bacterium, assembly GCA_038239465.1. GTDB lineage: Bacteria > Planctomycetota > Planctomycetia > Gemmatales > Gemmataceae > JBBSES01. The sequence goes on along the minus strand of JBBSES010000228.1, from coordinate 1,942 downwards.
CCGCCACCTTGTCGAACGTCTTGGCGTCGCCGCGCACTAATTTCTCGTGGAGGCTGCTGCCGTCGCTAGCGCTGGCTCCCAGGTAAATGAGGCCGAACAGGAGCAGGTTGATGCCGAGCGAGATCGCCAGCACGACCGAGAGAAAGGCGCGCGCGAGCGAACCGAACACCGAGGATCCCGCTGGCGCCGGGCGGGCCGCAGGTTGCGGCGGCGGGGTGCCGTAGCGCACCGGGATGACCATGGGCGGCGGCGCTTCGCCGGCGGGCGGCGGATTCGGAAAGTCGCTCATCGCGGATATCCTTGGCGGGTCAACGCCGTCAGGCGTTCAGGTTTTGCAGCATGTCGCGCAACGGCACCAGGCGTTGACCGCGGCACTCGTCGATATGCAGCGCCTTCAAAAGTCGCCGGCGCAACTCGGCCTGCACGTCCTCAATGGCGCTCGGCGCCGTACTCGGCAGCGGGATTAATCCCCCCGCGCGGCGATGGTGCCCGCCGGCGCGGCCCATCTTGCCGACCACCTGGCGCAGCAACTCGCCGGCGCGGCCCTGCGGTCGGACAGTGCGAAACGACAGCACCATCTTGCCCTCGTGGACGCCGGCGCACAAGGCCCACTCGACTTCCTCGTAGCGCATGAGGAAATCGACCACCTCGGCGGCCAACTCGGGCTGTGCCAGGTCGTTCACCCAGCTAATCATGAGCGTGTCGTAGATGAACGAGCTTTGCAAGGCTTGCAGGATGGTCTCGAAGAAGGTGCCGGGCAGGCGGGCGTTGCGGATGCGGGCTAAAACGTCTTTGTCGGCCAACGGCATCAGGTGCAGGGCCATGCTGTCGTCGAGCGGGCTGGCCTCGCGCGGATAGCCGGCCACCTCGACCTCGATGCCATACGCCAGCGCCGTGGCCACGTCGGTGGGGATCGCCACCTGCTGCTCTTGCAGATAGCTGGCGACGATGGAACAGGTCGCCCCCAGGCCGCGGCGGATGTCGCTGAAGGCGATTCCTTCCAGGTCGCCCGGCGTGTCGTGGTGGTCGATGACCGCCACGAGCGGACAGTCGGCGTCGAACGAATGCCTTCCGGTGTTCGGCTGGCTGTCCACCATGACGACCGCTTCGTCGGCGCGCCAGGAGGCGCCGTCGATGGGCGTCAGGTCGATGTCGAGGTATTCGACCATGGCCCGGTTCTCGGCGCGGCTGATGCAGCCGTCGCGGGTCAGGCGGGTCGGTTTGCCCAGGCAGTTTTCGACCAGGTGGGCCAGGCCCATCATGCTGCCGAGACTGTCGGGATCGGGTTGCACGTGCGAAACGAAAGTCACCCGACTCGCGTCGGCCAGGGCCGCCAAAAACCGATCGGATCGGCGGCGGGTCAAGGTTGCTTGTCCGTTCGTACTGTCGGTGTCGGCGCTGCGACGCGCCATGGTGATTGATCCTCCAGAAGTCACTCGTCGGCGCTGGACTACCCAAAGAGGGCAGGGCCGGCCATGGACGTCCATCGCCGATTCGTTCCGAGAGGCCGGGGTTCCGTTCCCGACCGCGCCGGGGGAGGCGTCGTGAACACTTCCGATGAATTCTAATTCACCGGCGCCCCGCTGCCAAGAGCCTCCTGCCTCAGCCATTGCGTCCGGCCAGCGCTTCTACCCGGCGCCACTGGTCTTCCGTCATCGGCACCACGGATAATCGCGGCAGCCGAACTAAGTCCCACGTGGTCAGCTGCGCGTCTTTCTTGATCCGTTGCAATGTTACCAGGGTTGGCCAGCGCCGAAACGGGCGCACCTGGACACTTACCGCCTTGCGATCGTCGGCGTTGGCGTCGGCCACGGCGCGCATCTCGCCCACGACCGCTTTTTCCTTGCCCGTGTGGTAGAAGAGAATGCGGTCGCCCTGCTTCACGTTACGCAAGTTCTTGAGAGCAAGGTTGTTAGCAATGCCGTCCCACAGCGTTTCGCCG
>JBBSES010000227.1:0-7317 GCA_038239465.1 Gemmatales bacterium | reverse complement strand
GTGGTCCGCCGCGTCTCCGAGCAGATATTCATGCCGTTCACCGTCGGCGGCGGCATCCGCACCTTGGAAGATGCCACGCGCTTGATTCAAGCGGGAGCCGAGAAGGTCAGCATCAACAGCGCCGCCGTCCAGACGCCGGAATTGATCGAAGCCGTATCGCGCAAGTTCGGCCGCTGCGCCACCGTGGTCAACATCGACCCGCGCCGCGTCCGCCGCGATGGCCGCGAATGGTGGGAAGTCCACATCAACGGCGGCCGCACGCCGACCGGCCTCGAAGCCGTCGCCTGGGCCAGGCGCGTCGAGCAACTCGGCGCCGGCGAAATCATGCTGACCTCGATGGACGCCGACGGCACCAAGGCCGGCTACGACCTGCCGATGACACGCGCCGTCGCCGACGCCGTCGGCATCCCCGTGGTCGCCAGCGGCGGTGCCGGTTCGCCCGAACACTTATACCAAGTATTGACCGAAGGCCGCGCCGACGCCGCCCTGGCGGCGAGCATCTTTCACTACAACGAACATCCGATCCCCGCGACCAAACGCTATTTGGCGGAGCGCGGCGTCCCTATAAGACAGTAGTCCAAAGTCCAAAGTCCAAATACATGCGACGGAATTTCGTATTACGCTGAATTATCGCCCTCAAGGAATGCGAGGATGCTCGTGCCAAGTTTGGAAAGATTTGAAGACATCGAGGCTTGGAAGAAAGCCCGCGAATTAACGAGGTTGATTTATCAAGTAACGCAAATCGGAGAATTTCGCCGCGACTTCGGGCTTCGCGATCAATTGCGCAGGGCCAGCGTTTCCATCATGTCGAACATCGCGGAGGGTTTTGAACGAGGCGGCGACAAGGAATTTACACAATTTCTAGCCCTGGCCAAAGCATCCGCCGGCGAGGTCCGTTCTCAGCACTCAGCACTACGTCGCTCTCGACGCGAAGTACATCGGCGACACTCAATTTGTGTGCCTCAACGGATTATCCCTTAACATTGGGCGCCTCATAGCCGGCTTCATGCGGTATCTTCTCGCATCAGAATACAAAGGCAACAAGTTCAAGGCTAACTGACTTTGGACTTTGGACAACTTGGGAGGTAATCATGGCCAGCGCCGAAGCCAGTCCCGCGATCGAGGCGCCCCCGCCGGTGGACCCGCGCCGCGAGCCGGAGGTCAACGTCCTCTTCCGCCTGGTCATGAAGCACGAAGGCTCGGACCTTCACTTGAAGGTCGGCCTGCCGCCGATGATGCGCCTTCGCGGCGACATCCGCCGTATGGAGATGCGGCCGCTCACGCAGCAGGACATGGAGCGCCTGCTCCTGCCCACCCTCGATCCGGGGCAGCGCAAGATCCTGGACGAAACCGGCGGCGTCGATTACGCCCACGTCATCGGCGCCGACGAGTGCCGCTTCCGCGTCAACCTCTTCAAGCAGCGCGGCCGGCTGAGTTTGGTCGCCCGGCGCGTCAACACCAAGATCCCCAACTTCGAGAAGCTGAACCTGCCGCCGTCCATCGAGAAACTGTGCCACTTCGATCAGGGACTTATCATCCTGGCCGGCGTCACCGGCAGCGGCAAGAGTACGACCATCGCTTCCATGCTCGACTTCATCAACGAGCATGAAAAGGTGCATATCCTGACCGTCGAAGACCCGATCGAGTTCATGTTCATCGACAAGAAAGCGGTCATCAACCAGCGCGAAGTCGGCCTCGACGTCTGCGACTGGCGGACGGCCCTCAAGCACGCGGTGCGCCAGGATCCCGATATCATCCTCGTCGGCGAAATGCGCGACCGCGACACCTTCGAAGCCGGCATCCATGCCGCCGAGACGGGCCATCTGGTCTTCGGCACCATCCACGCCTCCAGCGCCGCCAGCACCATCAGCCGCATCCTCGACCTGTTCCCCGCCGACATTCACCACGCCGTCCGCCAAGCGCTGGCCTTCAACCTCAAGGCGGTCGTCTGTCAAAAGCTGTTGGTCAGCAACAAGCCGGGCATCCAGCGCGTGCCGACCAACGAGATCATGATCATCAACCCGACCATCCGCGAATTGATCACCAAGGGCGAGGACAAGAAGCTGGGCGACGCCATCAAGATCGGCTACCTGGAAGGAATGCTCGACTTCACCGAGAGCCTGCGCCAGCTGGCGGAACGCGGCGACATCACCAAGGAAACCGCCCTGGAGGTGGCCCCCAACCCCGAGGCGCTGAAGATGGCGTTCAAGGGGATCAAGGTGGCGGCGCCGGGCATTCTATGATTTCTTGAAAACGATACTGACGTACCCCGACTGCGCCGGCGCCTTGAATGCGCCGGGCCGTTCCTTGTCGAGATCGGGCGCGTTGTCGCAGATTTTCAAATCGGCGCTCAGCACGCGCACGCTCTCCTCGGCTTTGCCCGTCACTTTCCACAACGCCAGCGCGGCGGCGACACGCACCCGACCATCGATATCCTTCAGACAGGCGCCGAGACCCGGCGCCGACTCCTTGACCGTGGCGCCGAGGACGCCGAGCCGTTCGGCGGCGGCCGCGCGCACGCTCGCCACGGGCGTCCGCAACGCCTCCGTCAACAGCAGTTCGTCCTTGCTCGCCGGCAGCAGTTGCGTCAGCCGATCCGCCACCAGGAGACGAACCGGGCCGCCCAGCCGCTTGACCGCCGCGAGCAATTCCGCCTCGTCCCGGAGGGCCGGCAACACGCGCGGCAAGGCCGCCACGATCGCTTCCGTCGTCTTCGCGTCTCGATCCGGGTAGGCGGCCAGCAAGGCGCAGCCCCCTTCCGCGGGGGCCGCCGCACCCACCTCGCCCAGGTTGCGCGCCGCCATGCGGCGCAGCGCCGCGTTTTCATCCTTGAGAAGCGGCAGCAAGACCGGCACCAATTCCTTGGTCGGTCCCACGACTTGCAGCGTGGGCCGCGTCGATACGCATCAACGGGTCTTTATGCTTCTTCAGCAGGCCGGCCCAGGCGTCGAGCGTCTTGCCGTCGTAAGTCGAGTCGTCGGCGCTATCGAGACTACCGACGCCGAGGGCGAGCAGAAATAGGACGGCACCGAAACGAGAGAAAAGGAACGACGAGGGCTTCATGGGGGCACTCCGCCAGGGGCGAAAGCGGCCGCCACCGCGGTCGGACACGCTTCCGAGAAGTGACACCATGATGTCCGCTTCCGCCGTCCGGCACAAGCAAATCAGAGAGGAAAAGGCGACATCGTATCCCCTTGCAGTCTCGCCGAACTCCGTCTACGATCCCCTACGCTTTGTATTTACCCCGAAGGGGTTGGATCCCATAGCCCAGGGTTGCCGCGCAGCGGCTACCCTGGGTCACGTTGCACCCCAGCGACCAACGCTGAAAGCGTTGCATTGGCCACGGTTCACGAGACCATCGAAGCTCGTTCGGGCAGTTATTCAACCCCTTCGGGGTAGGTGCGGGGGGTCGCCGTAACCTAGGGTAGCCGCTGCGCGGCAACCCTGGGCTATGAGATACAACCCCTTCGGGGTAGATGCATAGTCTTGCATTATCCGTGCAGTTGGCAACAAGTGGATTAAATGATGGGAATCGAAATCAGCGGCATAACAATGTATGCGTCACCTGCGATAATGGTATCGTTCGTTTGGATGCTGATTTATATTTGCGGACAAGGCTTACGGCGCCATCTCCAGAGAAACCTATTTCTCCTGGCGTTTACCCTCATAGTCACGCTGTTCATCATCGGCCTTTCCCTTCTCATTTTTCCGTCCCTTGAGGAAATGGGCCACGTCCATCTTTCCCATTTGCTTGGGACTGGCTACCTGGTTGTCAACAGCCTCCTGATTGCCATGCTCTTGCACACGTCCATGAGGCAGGATTGAAAGCGTATTGCGTTCGGTCCATCGGAATCGAGCGAATCGCACCGTCGCGCGGGGCGATGACTCCGTCGTCGGCCCGGCGAACGAGCGTGCCGACAGGGCGGCGCCCGCGTCGAAGGCTTGCCGGGCGGCGCGCAAGCTCCCTTCCCGCCACGCCCCTTTTCCGTCGCTTCCTCAACAACACCGCCCCGCGAGCGAACAACGAGAAGGAAAACCGTCGGCAACGCGGCCGTGTCCGCCTATCATAAGAAGAAGCCTAATCCCGAGTCTCGGAAGCGACGCCATGATGGAGTTGGAGGCGGTTACGAAGGTCTACATGCAGGGGCAGCGCAAGGTGGAGGCCGTGCGCGGCGTCAGCCTGCGCATCGCCGCGGGCGAATTCGTGTCGATCATGGGGCCGAGCGGCTCGGGCAAGTCCACGCTCATGCACTTGCTCGGAGCGCTCGACACGCCGACGACGGGCCGCGCCCTGTTCGACGGCCGCGACCTGCGCCGCATGACCGACAAGGAACGCTCGCTGCTCCGTCGTGAACGCATCGGCTTCGTCTTCCAGTTCTTCAACCTGCTGCCGACTCTGAGCGCCGCGGAGAACGTCGCCCTGCCGTTGTTGCTGGCGGGGCAGGGGCGTGGCCGCGCCCGCAAGCGCGCCCTGGAACTGATCGACCGCGTCAACTTGCTGCATCGATCGGATCACTTTCCCGAGGAGCTTTCCGGCGGCGAAATGCAGCGCATCGCCGTCGCCCGCGCTCTGGTCGGCGAGCCGGAGGCCATCCTCTGCGACGAGCCGACCGGCAACCTCGATAGCGCCACGAGCAAGGAGATCCTTACACTCTTGCGCGGCCTGCCGGAAGCGGGCAAGCGCAGCGTGGTCATCGTCACGCACGATTCGGCGGCGGCCGCTTATGGGGATCGACTCATCCACATCCGCGACGGGTTGGCCGAGGAAGAACCTTCTCCGGAAAACCGCTTCGCCTCCAAGCCCGTCTTCGCCGCCGAGTAACCTCCACCGTCTGGCTCCTTCATGCTTGCTCTGTACCGCACACTCGGTTGGCGATATCTCCGGCAGCGCTGGTCGCGCGCGGCCCTGGTGGTGGCCAGCATCGCGCTGGGGGTGGCCACGCTGGTGGCGACGCGCATCCTCAACGTCTGCATGGCGGAAGCGGCGCGCGGCAGCGCGACGCCGATGGCCGGCGTCGCCGATTTTCTCCTGGCCAATGGCGATCACGGCGTGCGCCGCGACCTGGCCGACGACCTGCGCCGCGCCGCCGTCCCCGGCGTGGCCGCCGTGCAGCCGTTAGTCCTGGGCCGCGTGTCGCTTCCCGAACTCGACAACCGCCAGGCCATGTTGATCGGCGTCGAACTGGCGGCCGACCAAAGCGGCGGCAACGCCTGGGGCATCGAACTGAAGATCGTGGACTCCTTCGCGCTGCTGACGGCGCCGCGCAAGGTCTTCGTCGGCCGCGAACTCGAGCAGCGCTTGCCGGATGGCTTGAAGAAAGTGCGCATCCGGCGGGCGGCGGGCCAGCTGACGACGCTCAACGGCGTCGGCACCGTCGATGCCCACGGGCCGGCCGCGGCGCTGGGCGGCAACGTCCTCGTCATGAGCCTGGCCGACGCCGCTACGCTAGTCACGGGCGATCCTAACCTCGCCTCGCGCATCGACGTGACGCTGACTCCCGATGCCGATCGCGCCGCCGTTCGCAAGCAAATTGAAGCCGTCATCGGCGACCGGGCGGAAATACGCACGCCGGCGGCGAACGACAAGGCGGTCAAGGACGTGATGGCCGGCGTCGAGTTGGGTTTCCTCCTCGGCGGCCTCGGCGCGTTGGTGGTGGGTCTATTCCTCGTTTACAACGCCTTGGCCGTCACCGTCGCGGAACGGCGCCACGACATCGGCGTGCTGCGTTCGCTCGGGGCCACGCGCGGCCAGATCGGCCGCCTGTTCGCCGCCGAGGCCGCGATGCTCGGCTTGCTGGGCGCCACGGTCGGCGTGCCTCTGGGCTACGGCATGGCGCTGGCGGCGTCGGGACCGTTGCAGGCGGTCCTCAGCGACGTGTTGCTGCCGATGGGCCGGCAGGGGTTGCCGCTCACTGCTGAAACCATCATCGGCGCCGTCGCCGCGGGCATGATTACCGCGCTGATCGCCGCCGTCTTCCCCGCCTTGCAAGCGGCCCGTCAGGAACCGGCCGACGCCGTGCGCCGCGTGCCGCTCCTGCCCAGTTGGCTGGCGCGCGGCCTGCAGGCGGGAACGAGCGGATCGCTCATCGCCGCCGGACTGCTGGCTATGACGTTCCGCGACGCCTTGCCGTTGCGGTTCGGCAGCTTCGGCGGAATCGTCCTGTTGCTCGTCGGCGCGCTGCTGGCGACGCCGCTGTTCGCCGAGATCGCCGCCCGCCTGCTGGCCCCCTTCGCCCGGCGTTTCTTGAGCATTGAGGGGCGCCTCGCGGCCGACAACCTGGCGCGCAGCCCCGGCCGCACGGGTCTGGTCATCGCCGCCCTTGCCGCCGGCGTCGCCCTGCTCCTGCAAACAGCGGGACTGACATTGAGCAGCGAAAGCGCGGTCCTCGCCTGGATCGACGATTCACTCTCCGCCGACCTGTTCGTCACCTGCAATAGCCCGGTGGCCTCGGGCGGCCAAAGTCAACCGATCGACGAGAGCATCGCCCGGCAGATCGAGGCGGTGCCGGAGGTGCGGGCGATTATCCCCGTGCGCTTCCGGCGACTCGACTTCCGCGACACGCTCGTTTTCATGATCGCCCTCGACGCCGGCAAGTACCACGGTTTGACGCAAGGGCAAAACGGCGTTCGCGGCCACGAGTTATTTCCCGCCCTGCAAGAGCCGGGCACCTGCCTCGTCTCGGAAAACTTCGCCGCGCTGCACGGCGTCAAGGCGGGCGAGACGGTGACGCTGCGTACCCCGTCCGGCCCGGTCGAATTGCGCGTCCTGGGCACGGTCCTCGATTACTCCTGGAACCGCGGCACCATCGTCATGGAGCGCGGCCACTACAAGGAGTTGTTCAAGGATTCGCTCATCGACGCCTTCGACATCTACCTCCAGCCAGGAACGGACGCGGAGGCGGCGCGCGAAACGCTGTCGCGCCGCTTCGGCGCCGAGCATTCGCTCGTCGTCATGACGCGCGACGAGTTACGGTCCACGGTCATCGATGTGGTGCGGCGGCTGTATGGATTGGCCTACGCTCAAGAACTGGTCGTCGGCCTGGTGGCGGCGCTCGGCGTCGTCACGGCCCTGTTGATCTCGGTGTTGCAGCGGCGCCGGGAACTCGGGCTATTGCGGGCCATCGGCGCTTCGCGGGCGCAGGTGTTGCGCTCGGTGTTGGCCGAGGCGATCTTGATGGGCGTCATCGGCGGCGTCATCGGGCTGATGATCGGCTTGCCCCTGGAGTGGTACGCCGTGCGCGTCATCCTGCTCGAAGAGACGGGATATTCCTTCCCGGTGCTGGTGCCGTGGACGGCGGCGGCGGTGGTCGTCGGCCT
>JBBSES010000226.1:0-7326 GCA_038239465.1 Gemmatales bacterium | reverse complement strand
TTGCATGTAGTGATACGCCTGATCGTCCAGGATGAAGAACTTGACCGGCAGCCCCTCGCGCACGGCCGTCGTCAGTTCCATCGCCGACATCAAGAAGCAGCCGTCGCCGGTGATCGTGACGACTTGGCGGCACGGCAACACCCGTTGGGCGCCGATGGCAGCGGGGATCGACCAGCCCATCGCCTGGTTGTCGGCCGGGTTGAAATAGGTCCGCGGCTGCCAGACGCTGTACGCCTCGGCGGCCCAGTGTTCCGTCTGCGTCACATCGACGAACGTCAGGGCATCCTTGGCCGTGGCCCGGCGCAGGGCCAGCACCAGCGCCATCGGATCGACGCCACATGTGCTATATATCGTGGCGTTTTTCCGCGCCTCGGCCGCTTTCCAATGAAAGATACGGCCAGGCAGCGGGCCGTCCGACGGGCGTTGCAGCGTGTCCTGATGGGCGATCAATCGGTCCAGAAATAGCCCGGCGTCGGCGTGGACGCACACGTTTGGCTTGACGACGCGGCCCAGGTTATTCGGATTGGCGTCCACCTGAATGAGCGGCCCGTGCTTCGGGATCGAGTAGAAGCCGGTGGATACCTCGCTGTAACGCACGCCGATGGCCAGCACGCCATCGACGTGCTTGAACGCTGCCTCGGCGGTGCGCGTTCCCTGCGGGCCATAGCCCCAACCCACCGCGAGGGGATGGCAATCGGGGATGCAACCCTTGCCCGACACGCTCGTCGCCACTGGCGCTTGCAGGATTTCCGCGACTTTCATCAACGAGTCGCTATGGTCCATGCAGCCGAGGCCGGCGTAGATGCCCCACTTGATCTTGCAGTCGGTCAAGAGCGCCAGGGCACAGGCGAAGGCATTTTCATCAAAAGCCAGCGCCGGCGGGCCGACCGGCGGCGAATTGAAGTGATGCGCCTCGAATAGCAAATTATAAGGCACCACGACGCCGACGGGTCCGGGTTCGCCGCACTGCGCCAGCTGGAACGCCTGGAAGATGGCCGATGGAATCTCGGCCACTTCCTTCACCGGAAACACCGCCTTCGTCACCTGTTGCAGCAATCCCACTTGCGGCAGTTCATGCACCTGGAACGGCCGATATTTCTCGCCGCGGGCCACGTCGCCGACGACGCAGACCATCGGCACGCTATCGAGCAGCGCTTCGCCGATGCCAGTCAAGGCGTTGGTCAAACCGGGGCCGGGCACGACGCACAGGACGCCGGGTTTGCCGGTCGCGCGGGCGGCGCCGTCGGCCATCGCCGACGCGGAAAACTCGTGCGTGACGAGGAGATAGCCGAGGCCGCGCGCCTTCATGGCGTCCCAGAGTTCGTTTTCCTGAGCGCCGGGAATGCCGAACACGCAGTCGGTGCCTTCGACGAGCAAGGCTTCGACCAGGGCTTGAGCGCCGGTAAGTTTGCCGAAGACGCCGGCCTGTCCGGGCATGAAGGCGGGCGGGTCCGCCATCGCGGTTTTCGACATCAGCGATAGGACGGTAGTGGCCGCGCCGATTTTGAGGAGGTCGCGCCGCGACAGGGGTACATCCATGATTCCCTCGGTTGCTCGTCCAGGAGCGAACGGGTCTACCAGGGGATATCGGCAAGATGGGAAGCGGTCTTCACCGGGCCGCGCGTCACGGCTTGCTCATGCCGACGAAGCTGCCCTCGTTTTCGCGCGCCAACGCCCAGAGGAAGGCACCGACGTCCGGGCTTTCGTAAAAGAAGCCGACGGTATTGATGCGCACGCGCGAGAGGTCGTCCACGGCCGGCCGATTCCACGTCGCCTTGAGCGTCTTGCGGACGTGGGCGCCGAGGATTTCCGAGCGCTGCATTTCCGTCATTTTCAGCGCCGCTTCGGGCGTCAAGCCGGTGCCGACGTTGGGCAAGCCGTCGGACAGAACGTAAATGGTATCGAGGCCATCGGCGCGGAAGCGGAACGCCGTCTCGAAGGCCGCGTACATGTTGGTCGGGCCTTTCGGCTTGACCCCTGCAAGTGTCTTGTCGATGCGCTCGACGCTGGCGGCGCCGTCGAAGTCGATCCACTTGCCCTCGTTACCCATGAGATACGAGGTTTCCTTGGCGAAGAGAATCACCTGAAACTTCCGCAGTTCGGGCAGGCTCTTGGCGATCTTGGTGAGCGTTTCGCGCACGCCGGTCCACTTGTCGGGGGCGGCCGTCTTCTCGTCCACCAGTTCCATACTGCCCGACATATCGACCAGGAAGACGACACGGCGGCCGGTCAGGGCGATGCCGGCGAAACGGTTTTCGATGGCCTGGCGCGCCCGCATAGCCTGATCGGCCAGCACCTTCTTTTCGCCCTGTAATTCGTCGATGGCCAGTCGCGCCCTGGCCAGGTCTTTTTCCATCGTAGCTAGGCGCGCTTGCGAGCCGCGCAGGGCGTCCACCTCGTCGCGCAGTTTCTTGGTCGATACGTCAGCCACGCGCAGCCGCTCGGCCAGATCATCGGCGCCGCGCGCCGCCGCTTTTGCTTGCGTTTCGCGCTCGCGCAGTAAGCTTTGCAAGCCGTCAATATCTTTTTGCGCCGCCGCCCGCTCGCGCGTCAGCAATTGCACGTCTTCGAGTTTCTTGGCTAAGCGATCCTCGAAGTCGGCTACGCGGGCGCGGGCCGACGCCAGATCGCCGCGGACTTTATCGCGCTCGCGCATCGCCAGCGCGGCCCGGCCGGCCACGGTATCGCGTTCCCTCGCCAGATCGGTCAAGTGATTTTCGGCCGCGACGAGACGCGCCTCGGCGTCGAGCAACCGCTCGGCGGTCATATCGGCCGCGACGGCGCGGCGCTTGGCCTCGCGGAAGTTCAGCAGCCAGAGCAGGATGACGCAGCCCAGGGCGCAGCAGAGTACGTCCACCATCGACAGGCTGAAAATCGAAGGAATGCGATGGCGGATACGCACGGCGACGCCTCCGGTGCTTTACATCAAAGGATATTCATTCATCGATGGTAACGCTGAAATCGTCGTCCGCCGGAGGACATGGCAGCGGCACGCCGCGCGCCGGCAGCTTCGTCCGCCCAACGCGGTCGGTCGTCGTCCGGCTCGGCGTCGTCTCGGGCGCGACGCGGCGCAGCGGCAGCGCGGTATCCGCGTGGCCCGGCGGCAAGGCGCCGGCCTGCCAGCGCTCCGCCAATTCGTGCGCCGCTCGCGCCGCCGTATCGGGAGATAGCGCGATGAGGGCCGTCCCGGCGCTAAAGTGCTGGTGGAGGGCGGCCATCAAGCCCGGCAAGCGCGCGGCCGTCGCACTAACCAGCAAGACCGCCGGCGCCGTATCCACGGAAGCGGCTTGCAACAATCCCGGCAAGGCGTCGATGGCCTGGCGCACCAGCGGCGCGCAGCAGCGCGCGCTCTCGGCGGGCGGCACCAAGAGCGTCTGATACCAGTGCGCCGATTGCACAGCCAATTCGATGTCCTCGCCCGCGGCGCAAGCGTCGAACGTGTCGTCGAGGTGGTCGAAGAGGATTTGCTCGGCGTCGGCGCTATCGCGCAGATCGCGGCGGCTTTGGCGAATCAGGCGCTCGGCGATCCCGTCGATGAGCCGTTCCTTCCACTTGCGAATCCCAAGGAGATGAATTGGCTTATCGACCAGGACGCGCAGTTGCCCTGGCGCGGCGGCTTCGGCGATGGCGGCGCTCCAGGTCAAGGCGTATTCATCGGCGTCGAGAACCAGGGCCAGGCCGCGCCAGGGTTGTCGTTCGTGCGTCGTCCAGGCGTTGGCCAACGACGCCGACACCGAGCCGAGCAACGGCAGCCGCGCCTTGACGCACAGACCCGCGATGAGTCCGGCTTGCGACCGCGAAAGATACGACGGCAGCGTCAGGGCCAACCCCTTGACGCCGACGCACGCCGGTTGCAAGCAGGGGAGAACCGCGGCCAGCGCGCCAGAAGCGTCGAGGCGATGCCGGCCGGCGCGCCATTGCCGCGCTTCGCCGAGATGGGGCAAGAACTCCGTGCAAGCGAAATGCGGCAATCGGCGACAAAGGGCCACACCCGCGCGGCCCACTTCGAGGCGGCGTTTTTCCAGGCTGATGGCAAGCGGCAAATCCCGTTGACCATCGTGCAGCGCTATCGGACGCGGCGCCCGCGCGGGGCCGCACACGCCGCGGATGCGACCGGCATTCACGTCCAATCCCAGGAGCGTCATGCGAGTCCCTTTATGAACGGTGCGCGCCGAACGCGGAGCGGCGCACGGCCGGTCGCGCCTCGCCCGCTTCGTCATGAGTATCGGCGGCCGGTTCGTACAGCCGATTAACGAGATGTTCCAGGCAATACTGTTGACAGTCGATGACCAACACTTCCTCGTCGCGCTGTACCGTATGCACTAGGTACATCAAGCCGAGGCTAAGGAATAACGCGACGAGCGTGCAATCGAAGGCGACGTTGAGGTGGCGCGTCGCTTCCTCGATGAACTTCTGCGTCTCCGCGTCGGTCTGCCCGGCCATCGATAGGCTGCCCGCGAGGCCGCGCACCGTGCCGAGAAAGCCGAGGGCGGGCAGCGCCCAGGCCAGATAATGCACCGTCGCCATGCCGCTGACGAGCCGGCCCTGATCGATCTCGGCCTGAGCGCGCACCGTCTCGGTCACGTCTGGCCCCGAACGGCTGACGGCGTATTTGCCCAGCGCCTGACGGATCATGTTGGCCAGGATATAAGGACTGCCGCGCGTCGTTTGTTCGAGTTTACGCAGCAGCGGGCGAGCGTCTTCGGGCAGGATGCGTGCCCCCTCTTCGGTGGGCAGCAGGGCCATCGAGAAAGCGCGGCGCTGGCGGCGCACCTCGGCATACCGGCTGAAGAGGATCAGGCCGGCCCAGCTGAAAGCGCAATAGCAAAGGATTTGCTCGGGACCGAGAAGAAGGCGAGCGACGCGCTCCGGGGTCCAGTTGCCCCACGGCGAAGCGGCGTCGCGGCCGGCGGTCCATTGCCACAGCGGAATGCAAACGGCGGTGACGACGGCGACGGCCAAGATCAGCAACGGCCATTCGCGGGTCGGTCGTCCGGTCGGCGTGATGGCCATGATGCGCGGGTTCCTTGGGAGCGAAACGGCGACTCAACCGTTATTCGTCGGCGGCGTCAGCGCCTTTGGAAAAAGAATTGTACCCGCTCTTCACGGGCCGCGACAGGCATCAACGCAGGTCGATGCGATAGTCGCCAAATTGGCTCGACAGGTTCGGGTTGTAGCACGGGTCGGCCGGCCAGCGCTCGCGCCAGTGGTTCTGAAACGCGATCAGTTCAGACTCGTAGGTGCCCGATTTGGTGCTGCTCTCGTAATGCGTCAATTCGGCGTAGGGCGTATAGACGACCCGCTTTCCCGAGGTTATCACCTTCAGACAGTAGTCGATATCGTTGTAATTCAGCGGCAGATCCTCGCGGAAGCCGCCGACTTCGCGGAACAAGTTGGCGCGCGTCATCAGGCAGGCGCCGGTCACGGCGCTAACGTTGCGATGCACTAGATTACCGCTGAAATAGCCGGGAAACGAGCCGCGAAAGCGATAAAAGGCGTGGCGCGGCGTGCAATCGGCCACCACGACGCCTGCGTGCTGTAGCGTCCCGTCGGGAAAGAAGAGCTTGCCGCCGACGGCGCCGATTTCCGGCCGTTGCGCGAATTCCAGCAGCGCTTCGATCCAGTCGGCTGTTCGTACTTCCATGTCGTCGTTGAGAAAGAGCAGTACGTCTCCCCACGCCGCCGCTACGCCGAGGTTCATCGTCCGCGACCAGTTAAACGGGCCATCGTAGGGGACGCATTTCACGTCGCGCGCGTCCAGCCAGGCGCCCAACTCGGCATTCATGTCCTCTCGTCGATGGACGAGTGATATATCGAAATGTTTATATGTGCTTTGCTGGCGAATGCTTTCGACGCAGCGGACCATGTGATAGCTCGTCGTGCCGGCGATGTTCACCGGCCGGCAAGCGCTGGCGACGACGATGCTGACGCGCGGTGGGCCGACGATGGCATAGCGGACGCGGTGCAAGCCGGGCAGCGCGCCTGCTTCGACGGTCCCCGGTCGGCCGATTCGTTGCAAATGCTCTTGCAGCGCGCGTCGCCCGGCGGCCGGCGCCTCGGGTTTGGCCGCCACGCGCGACGCCGTCGAATCGGGCAGTTTGCGCCAGTGGTAGAGAACGTCGGGAATGTGGGCGATGCGCGCGGTTCGTTCGCTCAGGCGCAACACGAGATCATAATCCTGAGCTGAGTCGAAAGCGGAACGAAAGCCGCCGATTTCGCGGACGAGCGCCGTGCGATACACGCCCAGATGACAGGTATACATGCAACTGAGAAACAGTTCCGGCGACCAGTCCGGCTTGAAGAACGGCTCGACGTGTTGGCCGGAGAGGTCGATCTTGTCCTCGTCGCTGTAAAGCATGTCGAGGCCGCGTTCGGCGACGATGGCTTGCGCGTTGCGGTACAGGGCATGTTCGGCGAGTTCGTCGTCGTGGTCGAGCAGAGCGACGTACTCGCCCGTGGCCAGGGAAAGCGCCGTATTGGAAGTGGCCGCGATGCCTCTGTTTCCCTTGTGATATGCGACGCGGATGCGGACGTCGTTGTGAGCGTATTCTTCCAAAACCCTGCGCGTCTCGGCCCGCGTCGAGGCGTCGTCGGCGATACACAATTCCCAGTGAGAATAGGTTTGCCGACACACCGATTCGATGGCGCGGCGCAGGTACTTTTCGGCGACGTTGTAGACGGGCATCAGGACCGAGAAGCGCGGCGGATCGACCATGAGGCGGATCGTCTCGGCCATGTGGCGCCGGTCGGTTTCGGTCAGGCGATGGCGCCGGCGCCACACTCGATAGTCGGCGTTCAGATTGGCGAAGTCGGGACCGACGATGCTTGGGGTGCTGAGGCCGCGAAATAATTTGTGCGCGAGGATGCCCACTTCGCCGCGCGCCAACAAACGCAGGGCGCGGCCCAGACAGCGCGTGACCAGGCCATGTTTCCAGAGCAGGACGAACTTGGCGACCACGGCGCGTGACATTGCCCGCGCTGGCGACAGAGGTTCGACGCGGAGCAGGTCGACGCGAAAGTCGCCGGCGGCGTCGAGCGGATCGAGACGCAGGCCGCGCACCGGAGCGGGCAAGCGGACGTAAAAGTCGAGGTCGGCCTCGTCGCTGACGGGCGCGCGTTCGAGGCGGTCGGCGGGGCGGAAGCCGTGGCCGGTGTCGGCGTGGAGTTCCAGGTGTCCGCGCACGCGGCTCGACATGCGGAGACGGACGCGCAGCCACCCCGCCGGCAGCGGACGGGGCATCAACATTTGCGGCGCCGTGCCGACCGACCGCCACCAGCCATCGGCCAGGCGCTCCAGCTGTTGCCGCGGCACGAGGTCGTCGCCGT
>JBBSES010000225.1:0-7374 GCA_038239465.1 Gemmatales bacterium | reverse complement strand
TCCGCTTCGCCGGGATCCCAGTTGATTTCGTGAACGGACGCATGGACGCGGACGCGCTCCTGATCCTGGATGTGCCAGCTGTCGGACGTGAGGACGCACAGCTGATTGTCTTTCAAGTAGACGACCTTGTCGGTCATGCCGACCAGTGCCGCGGGGTCGCTGGCGAGAAAGTTTTCGCCGTCACCGATGCCCAGCACCAGCGGACTGCCGAGCCGGGCGCCGACGATGAGGTCGGGGCAGTCGGGGCTGAGGACGACGAGGCCGTAGGTGCCTTTGAGCAGCGGCAGCGTCTGGCAGACCGCATCGACCAGGTCGCCGTGCATGTGGCGGGCGATGAGTTGGGCGATGACCTCGGTGTCGGTTTCGGTATGGAACTCCACGCCCTCGCCCTGGAGTTGCCGCTTGAGGGCGGTGTAATTTTCGATGACGCCGTTGTGGACGACGGCGACGCGGCCGTCGGCGCTCATGTGGGGATGGGCGTTGGCGTGGGTAGCGGGGCCGTGCGTGGCCCAGCGCGTATGGCTGATGCCGATGCAGCCCGGCGCCGGCCGTTCGCGCAGATGTTGCACCAGTTCGGCGACGCGGCCCGCGCGCTTTCGCAAATGAAGGACGGAGCCGGTGAGCGTCGCCAGTCCGGCGCTATCGTAGCCGCGATATTCGAGGCGGCGCAGCCCCTCAACCATGAGCGGTTCCGCCTCGCGCTGTCCGACGTAGCCAATGATGCCGCACATATTGGGATGCCTCCTGCGAGAATACTGCCCGATCCGTGGGTTCGGCAGTATAGCGATGGCCCGGGGTTTTGAAAAAGGCCGGTTTCCCCAAAGCGCCAGAGCCGCCGTCCATTGCCCGCGTGCCCGCCGCGTGATACAGATGAGAAGAGGTTTCTCCGCGCGCTCACGACTCGGGAGGTTCCATGCGCATCCTGCTCGCGTTGCTCGTCGGTTTCTCGTGCCTGGCGTCGGCTTCTGCCCAGGAGAAAAAGCTCGCCACGCGCTACGGCGTCGATGCCGACACCGACGCCTTTTCCCAAAAGACGGCCAAGGATGCCCTGGCTTCCGTCTTGAAGGCCATCCAGACCAAGAAGATCGACTATCTCGCCGCCCAGCTGAGCGACCCAGCCTTCGTCGATAAGCGCGTCAAGGAAAACCATGGCGGCCAGTTCGAGGACTTCGTCAAGGAAATCACCGCCAACCTGCTCGACGATCCCGATCGGGTCAAGCAGCTAAATCATTATCTGAAAGCCGGCAAGTGGGAAGAGGGCGAAAACAGTGCCGCGGTCGAGGTGAAGGACGCGAAGGAGAAGGTTTTCTTCAAGAAGCTCGAAGGCCGCTGGTTCCTGGAGAACCGCAAGAAGGCCGACAAAACCGACAAGTGAATCGCCTCCCATGCAACTCTTTCCCGACCTCGTGTTCGGCTGGGTCTTCACCCTGGGGGTACTCGCTTTCGTATCCTACGCCGCCTGGCGCGAGGCACGGAGACTGCCGCTGCCTCCTCGATACGTAGCCTGGGGCTTGAGTGCCGGCGCGGCTATCAACGCCGTCCGCGGCGCCTGGCTCGGCGCCCAAGGCGTCAACGCCTGGCCGCTCGGGCCGGGCGATGGGTGGTGGGGGCTTCTCGGCGGCTTGCTCTTCGCCGCGATGGGATATGGCTTCGGCTATCTCTTCTTTTGGCCGCTCCGCAAGCGCCGCCTCTGCGCCGACGCGGACGCTCGGCTCTTCACGGTCATAAGCACCTGGGTCGGCATCGGCCTGGCCGCTTATATCCTCGGGTTGGCGCTGCTATTGGTGCTGGTTTTCGGCGTACTCAAGGCCGGCTATCAATTCGTCGTGCGTCGATCGGTCGAGAGATCGAGCCGCGAAGCCGGCTTCGCCTTACCCCTGGCGCTGGCGACGGCGTTAATGGTGTTCGTGGGCTATCGCTTCGAGTTGGGTTTGGCGGAAGCGACGACGAAGCCGGCTGAATCGCTTACGGATCCAACGGCACCCAATCGGTGATGTCGAAGCGCGCGTGCGGCGACGACTGCGGCACCGCCGCCAACTCGCGGTAGGCGTTGCGGCAGTGGCGCAACAGCTGTTGCAAATCGTCGACGCTGAGAAAGCCCTGTTCGCGGCAGAACATCAGGTCGGCCTGTCCCGGCACGCGCACCAGGTGGAGGCCGGGGATGGCCTGCTTGGCTTGCTCCCCGAGACCCTTGCCGGCGTCGCTGGCGGGCACCAGCAGGAAAGACTGCTGGTTCTTGGGATCGCCGCCCACCACCATCGGCTCGGCATGGCGGTGATGGTCGGAGAGCCTGCCGGTCAAGTCGCCGCGGTCGGACATCGAGAGTTCCACCTCGGCCACGTCGGTGATCGGGAGGTAGGCGCCCAGGCAATCGGCGGCGGCTTCCAGAAGCGGCGCCGCCAGGTTGCGCAGCAAGTCGCCGCTGCCGACGCAGACGCGATGCAGGCCGCCCAACGGCGTCAGCACGCGCTCCTGCAGCGTCTGGTCGAGTTGGATGCGTTGCTCGACGGTCAGGTCGCGCACGAAGCGTTCGGCCGCCACTTCCAGGTCGCGTTCCCCTTCGGGTAGGACGACGCGCACGGTATTCGATTGCCGGATCGTCTCCCAGTAGTTTTCGGTCGAAGGCGGCGGCGTGTGGCCGGGCGTGGTTTCGAGGCGGAAACGGCCGGTGGCCAGGGTTTCGGCATCCTCTGGCGGAGCTTCCAGAGCCTCCTGCAGGTGGCGGAGGCGTTGCCGGCAAAAGTTGATTTCGCGCAGCCGCTCTTCGAGTTTGCCGTGCAGCAAGAGGAAGAACTGAATACCGGCGCCGGCCACCTCTTCCGCCAGGCGCTGCCGCGCGAAGACGCCGAGGCATTCGAGAAACGTGCGCAGGAGACGCCGCGACCGGCCGCCGAAGAAGCTGAACCCCGGCCCGGCAATGCAGCTTTCGATGGCGCTGGCCAGCTGATTAGAGGCGTTTTCCGTGCGCCGCGATTGCTGTTCTAGCTGGGCACGGGGAGTCACAACCGCCTCGGCGCAGAATCGGATCAGGTGGCGCAGAAATGCCTCGGCGGCGGCCAGGCGCTTGCCGTGGTCTTCCGCCAGGCCGAACGCCGCCTTGGAGAGGCGCTCGTCCCATTCGTGGGCCAGTTGCTGCGTGGAAGCGCCGAGCGCTCGGCCTAGCCGGCTCTTGCGCCAGCCGCTGTCGCCGTCCCCGGTGATGGGGGCGCCGACCCATTCCTGCATCTTGGCCGTCGTTTGGCGTGCCCAGCCGCCCGGATCGTCCTGCGCCAACGATTCGTGCGATTGCTCCTCCATCTGCGCGAGCAGGGTCGCCAGCGCCTCACCGGGGGTGCCTTCTTGCGGCAAGCGGGCGCCGTATTCGATGCGGGCGCTCAGGGCCTCGATCTTGAGGTCGGGATCCTCGACGGCGCGCAGATAGGCGGCATCGACGGCCAGGGGCGCCGTCGGCTCGCCGCTCGCCTGCCAGTCGTTGAACAATTGAGTGCAGAAGCGCCGCGCGGCGAGGCGGAGCAACAGGCCGCGCGGGAACCAGACCGCGTAGGTGCCGAAGCCTCGGAAGGCGGTGGACCCCTCGGGTGGCCGGGCGTGGCGCGTCCGGTCCAGGCGGATGCCCAGCGGCGTCGTCACGTCGTGAAAGACGTAGCTGCCCAGGTGGGCGACGGCGTCGCGCAACGCCTCGGGCGTGCGGTGGGCCAACGGCAACAAGTAGACGCCGTGATACGGCTTTCCCTGCTCGTTGATCTGCGGGCCGTCGGCGCCGTACTGTGCCGTGAAGCGGATGCCTTCATCGCTGAAGTGGTTTAACTCGGTCAAGGTGGCGTAGATGTTGGCCGCTTCCTGACGTGGCGTGGCGGGGTCTCCCGGCGCGCCGCACAGGAGGAAGGCGATCACTTCGGCGTCCTGAAAGCGCAATTGCGCCAGCAAGCGGCGCACCTCGTAGCCGAGGTCGCACAACAGGCCGCTGCCGCCGCCGCCCGCCGCCGCGATGACGTAAACGCGCGGCTGATTTTCGCGCAGCGCCAGCCCCGTCTGACTGACCGATTGATAGATGGCGTCGGGATGCGTCGCTTGCTGCAGGTCGCGCCGCAGCCGGGCGGCGAAACGCATGTGGTTGTCACTGAAAGCCAGCCGGCCCAACGCCCGGCAGCCCTGCGTCTGCAGCGAGCGCGGGATGCTGTACAGCTTCTCGCGCGGCAGCCATTCGTTGAGCGCGTCGAGCATGCGCCGCCGATAGTTGGCGACCGGCTGCAAACCCAGGTGGAAGACGCTCTGGCTCGGCAGCGCCACCTCGGGCGCCCCGCGCGGCGCGGCGCGGACGCTGTCGGCGTCGGAATCGACGTAGAGAAACTTCACCAGCGGAATCCTGCTCAAGTCGCCGAAGCGGTCGAGGAAGCGGCAGCGCATTTCCAGCAGCACGCGCCGCCCGAAGTGGCCGACACCGACGACGATCGTGGGCCGCAGCGCCCCCGTTTGCGGCTGGGCCACGGTGATGCCCAGCTGCGATACCTCGATCTCTTCCAAAACGTCCGAAGCGGGCGCCGGCGTGCGCGCCACCATCGGTGCCGCCGGCGCCAGCATCGGTCCTGGCGATCCTTCGGGATGGTCGAGGAGCATGTCCTCCATCGTGTCGGCCATCGTCTTGGGCCGGTCGCCGCCGACCGTCACCGACTCGATGGTCAACACTTCCGGCCGCGGGCTGCGCGCGTTGTAGATGGCGCGCAGCATCGCCAGGCAGCTGGGCCAGCGCTTCGTCGGATCCTTGGCCAGGGCGCGAGCGATGATCGGCCGTTCCGCCTCGGGCAAGGCACGCAGTTCCGGCTCCTCGTTCAAGTGCTGCAGCGCCAGCTGGCGGGCGTTCTTGCCCGTGAAGGGACGCTGGCCCGTCAGCAATTCCATGTACACGATGGCCAGGCTGTACTGATCGCTGAACGGCGTGATCTTGTTGTTGATCGTCTCGGGCGGGGCATACAAGGGCGTGACGCCGCCGAGGATGCCGCTGGCCCCCTGGCGCTCCAGGTGCTTGACCAGCCCGAAGTCGGCGACTTTGACGCGGTCGCTGATGAGGAAGAGGTTGCGCGGCTTGATGTCCAGGTGCAGCAAGCCGTGCTTCTCGATCATGTGATCGAGCGCTTCGGAGGCGTCGCGCAGGTAGCGCAACAGCGAATCGCGGGGGATGCCGACGAGGCCGGCGTTCTGGCATTCGACGTAGGCATCGTGCAGGCTCTTGTCGGCCAACTCCATGACGATGACGAGTTCGCCGAGGACGATCTCGATACGGTCCAGCGACAACACGAACGGATGGCGGACTTCCTTGACGCGCTGCAGGGCGTGGAGTTCCTGCTCGGCTCGGACGCCGTCGGCGTCGAGGGAGTTCAAGTTGCCGTAGACGAATTTGATCGCCTTGAAGAGACCGCCGGGCGCTTCGCATTTCCAGACTTCGCCGAACCCGCCGCTGCCGAGCGGTTCGATCAGGCGATAGCCCGGGATAGGCTCAGAGTCCGGCACCCGGTCAAAGCTCATGGGAAGACGCCGAGAATCGGCCTCCGCTCGGATCGTAACGGTCGCGGCGCGGTGAATAAGTGAAGTATATCTTACGGAGCGGCCCAAGGAGCGGGCAAGCGGCAAGTTTGTGGGGATAACCGAGCCGATGAGCTGCGCGGTTGGCGCTAACGAGCCGGGAGCGTTAGAGACGGAGTTTCGGTCTCGAACACCCCTCGCTTACGCTTCCGGCTCGTTCGCAAACGTTTATTGCCCCTCCCACGTCTCATACCGAAGTACGTCTTCCAGCGGCAAACGCGGCAACCAACCCGAAGTCTCCAATTCGGGCCGGGGCGGAAACTCGCTGACGTACCCCACGCAGAGATACGCCACCGGCACGACATGATCGGGCAGCCTCAGCAGTCGGGCTAAATCGCCCGCGCGAATGATGCTCACCCAGCCGACGCCGATCCCTTCGGCGCGGGCCGCCAGCCATAGATTCTGCACGGCGCAAACGGTGCTGTAGAGGTCCATGTCGGTCTGGCATGTGCGGCCCAATACCACCGGGCCGAAGCGCCGGCGATCGCATGTGACGCAGATATTCAGCGGCGCATCGACGATCCCCTCCAGCTTCAAGGCCGCGTATTGAGCCTGGCGTTCGTCCCGGAACAGCTTGCGTGCCTCCTCGTTGGCCTCCTGGAACGCGGCATGGATCCGGTCGCGCAGGGCACGGCCACGAATGACGATGAAATCCCACGGCTGCATGAAGCCGACCGACGGCGCCCGATGCGCCGCCGCCACGATCCGCAACAGCACGTCGTCCGGCACCGGCTCGGGGAGGAACTGACGGCAATCGCGGCGCTCGGCGATCGCCCGATAGACGGCGGCACGTTCGGCATCGGTGAAGTTCAAGCGTTCGTCCATGCCATTTCCTCAATACGTCCGCCCCCTTCGGCTCTAGTCATCTTCCTCGGACGTTCATAATACAGACCAGAAGATTCCGTGCTCGGGGCCGAAAATAAGCGGGATTCGCCCGAGCCGTTCACCACGTCACCGCCGACGGCCGTCCGTTCGAGGGAGTCACAGCAACATGGGGTCCGCCAACATTCGCTTCCAGGCCATCCAGGCCATCGCCTCGGCCAAGCACCGGCTGAATCGCGTCAACTTCAAGGAACTGCACGTCAAGGACTTCTACGGCGTCAACGTCTTCGACGAGGAAGTGCAACGCCAGATGCTTCCCAAGCCCGTCTTCAAGGCCCTGCAAAAGACGGTGAAAGAGGGCGCTCCCCTCGATCCGCACATCGCCGACAGCATCGCCACCGCGATGAAGGATTGGGCGATGGAGAAGGGGGCCACGCACTATACCCACCTCTTCCAGCCCATGACCGGCCTCACCGCCGAGAAGCACGATTCCTTCGTCGTTCCCACCAACGACGGCAAGGCCATCACCGAGTTCAGCGGCAAGGAACTCGTCCGCGGCGAACCCGACGCCAGTTCCTTCCCCTCCGGCGGCATCCGCGCCACCTTCGAGGCGCGCGGCTACACCGCCTGGGATCCGACCAGCCCCGCCTTTCTGCACGAAGGGGCCAATGGCGCCACCCTCGTGATCCCCACCGCCTTCCTCAGCTGGACCGGCGAAGCCCTCGACAAGAAGGTGCCGCTGCTGCGCTCGATGGAAGCTCTCTCGAAGCAAGCCCTGCGCGTGCTGCGTCTCTTCGGCAACACCGAAAGCAAGAAGGTGTTCACCACCGTCGGCCCCGAGCAGGAATACTTCCTGATCGACAAGCACTTCTACTTCGCCCGGCCCGACCTGCTCAACGCCGGCCGCACCCTCTTCGGCGCCAGGCCACCGAAGGGCCAGGAGTTCGACGACCACTACTTCGGCGCCATCCC
>JBBSES010000224.1:0-7400 GCA_038239465.1 Gemmatales bacterium | reverse complement strand
CGAAGGCGCTGCAGTGCATCGGCTTGGGCGGCACGGCGGCGTCGGGCTGACGCTTGGGAAAGCGAATCCCCTCCAACCCCGTGGGCGTCGCTTCGAGGGCGGCGTCGAGTGTCTCGATCTCGGCCCAACAGTTGATGCCGACGATGTCGAGCAGATCGACGGCCCGGCCATCGAATTTGGCCCCCGCGGCGCTGGCGCCGTCGGCGATTCCCTTCATTTCGTGGATGTATTCCTTGTCGAAGCGGCGCAAAAAGAGAGCGTTCACGAGCGTGCGCGTCTGCTTCCAACCCTCGGCCGGCGCCTTGGAATTCTGGATGGCCGCCGAGCAGCGCACGAGCGCGGCGATTTCCGCCGCCAGCAGCTGCCCGTGCTGATAGCCGCGTTCGTAAGGCTCGCCCTCGATATGCAGCACGATCCATCCCGCTTGGGGATAGCGATACCCTGGCCCACTGCGCCGCACCGAACGCGGATCGGGCTGGAAGTCGGCCGCCGACGCGGGGGAGCAGAGGCCGACCAAAACGAGCAAAACGATGGCGAGACGGCGCATGGGTTGATCCTTGGGAATGACGCGGAGAGGAAAGGAAATTATCGAGCGGCGGCGGGCGGGATGCCAGGGGAAAAGGGAACACGGCATTCCAACCTCGCTCATGGAACCTCCCGCCTCCTTGTGTCATAATCGCACCGACGCCGCGGGATGGCCTCGCGGCGTCGGACTCTCTCACCTCGGTGCCACCATGCGCAAGCTGCTCGGTCTCGCCGTTCTTTTCGCGTTGACCGTTCCGATCCTTCCTCCCGCGCCTTCCGGCGCGGCCGAAGGGGACAAGGTCAAGGTTCTCATCATCGACGGCCAGAACAACCACGACTGGCGTTCGACCACGCCGTTCATGAAGAAGGCGCTGGAAGACAGCGGCCGCTTCACGGTGGACGTGGCCACTACCCCGCAGAAGCCGCCGTTGCCAGCCGAGCCGAAAGGCGCCAGCGACGAGGAACTGGCCAAGTACAAGACCGACCTCGCCAAGTACGCCGAAGCCTACGCCGCCTTTCGCGTCAGCGGCGGCAAGTTCGAGCCAGATTTCTCCAAATATCAGGTCGTCCTGAGCAACTACAACGGCGCCCCCTGGCCCAAGGAAGTCAACGAGGGCCTGGAAGCCGCACTGAAAGCGGGCAAGGTCGGCCTGGTCATCGTCCACGCGGCCAACAACTCGTTCAAGGACTGGGGCGAGTACAACAGGATGATCGGCATGGGTTGGCGCGGCCCCGAGGGCGGCGACCGGCTGCTCCTCGACGAGGACGGCAAGGAAGTCCGCGTTCCCAAGGGCAAGGGCGACGGGGCCGGCCATCGCTACAGCGGCCCGTTCACGGTCACGGTGCGCAACGCCGAGCATCCGGTCACCAAGGGCATGCCGCGCGAATGGCTGCACAACAATGACGAACTCTACGACAACATGCGCGGGCCTATCGAGAACATTCATTTGCTGGCGACCGCCTACTCGAAGGGCACCAAGGTCCACGAGCCGATGATCTGGACGGTCGATTACGGTAAGGGCCGCGTCTTCCACACGCCGATGGGCCACGACGTCAACGGCATGCGCTGCGTCGGCTTCGTGACCACGCTCTTGCGCGGCACCGAATGGGCCGGCACCGGCCAAGTGACGCTGCCCATTCCGGACACCTTCCCGAAGGCGGATAAGGTGAGTCTGGTGCCGCAGAAGTAAGGTCGTAGCCTGGGGCGAGCGGAGGGCGTGAGCTTTCCGTGGATGTATGGTGTCTCAACCACGGAGGGCTTGCGTCCTCCGCTCGCCTGGCGCGGCCTTTCTCTTTGGCGGCCATTTGATAAGCTGTTAGCGGTCAAGCCCCCCATCCTGAGGCGCGACTTTTGATGAGTGAGCCGGGCGTATCCCCCGCCGACCCGCCGACCGCCGAGGCGTCCACCGCCGGCGGGGTGCCGCTGGCCGCGCCGGCACCGCCGCCCGCCGTGCCGGTGGAACCGCATTTGATTCCCGCTTCGGATGCTCCAAAGGAAATGCCGTCGTTGATCATGGCCCCCGAGCCGCCGGCCGCTCCCGTAGCGACGTTCGCGCCGGCGCCGCCTACTGCGGTGGTGGCCCCCGCGCCAGCGACGGCGACGTTCAGCAATGGACCGCCGTCGGTCGATCCGCTGGACGAACGCTTGCGGCGATTGGAAACCGTGTTGGCCAAGTTGGCCGACACGCGCGCGACACCGACCCCAGCGGCGCAGCAAATCACGGCCCGGCCCACGATGGCCATGGCGCCGCCTCCCGTGGCTCCCGCCGCGCCGCCGCCCGCCGCCGCGCCGAATGTAATGCTCGATCAAACCCGCAGCTGGCTGCCCACCCTGGCCGCGGCGGTGGCGCGCGTGCAACCGCCGCCGACCGCTGGCCCTTCCGCCCTGCCGCCAGCGCGCTCGGCCTGGCTGCTGTTCGACATCGCCACCGAGTTGCGCACGATCCAGAACATGTACGGCGATCCGCGCTATCGCCTCACCTGGAGCGGCCGATTGCTGCCCGCCACGTTGCTCGTCCTGATGTTCACCACCTGGCTCTGGCTGCCCGGCAGTTCCATACCCACTATCGGTTGGTTGATCGTCAAGGTCGCCGACGTGGTCCTCGCCTTTTTACTCTTCAAGGTCTTGAACCGCGAGGGGCAGCGCTATCGAGACATGGTCCCGCAGTTCGCGCAGCCCTACCCGCCTCCCTATTCCTGACCGCGAGCCGCCATGATCCGCCTGGGTGTGAATATCGATCACGTCGCCACCGTGCGCCAGGCGCGCCGCGCCGCCGAACCGGACCCGGTCGCGGCGGCAGTGCTTGCCCTGCTCGGCGGCGCGGACGGCATCACCATTCATCTGCGCGAGGATCGCCGGCACATCCAGGACCGCGACGTTCACGTCTTGCGCCAGGTCGTCACGCAGCGGCTGAATCTGGAAATGGCCACCGCCGATGCCATCGTGGATATCGCATGTGCCGTCAAGCCGGACGAAGCGACGTTAGTCCCCGAACGCCGCGAGGAACTGACCACTGAGGGCGGCCTCGACGTGGTCGCTCATCAGGAAGCCGTCGGCAAGGCCATCGAACGATTGCGCGGCGCCGGTATCGCGGTATCGCTCTTTATCGATCCCGACGCCCGGCAGATTGAAGCGGCGAAACGGCTGGGAGCGCAGGCCGTCGAGTTGCAGACTGCGCGCTATTCGGAAGCGCTGACTCTCGCCGACCACGAGCGCGAGTTGGGGGCGCTGCAAGAGGCGTCGGCCTTCGCCAAGGAACGCGGCCTGCACCTGCACATGGGCCACGGACTGAACTACGCCAACGTCAAGCCCTTAGTTTGTCGCATACCGGGGGTCCAGGAATTAAACATCGGCCACAGCATCGTCTCGCGGGCCGTGCTGGTCGGCATGGAACGGGCCGTGCGCGAGATGAAAGAAGCGATCCGCGAGGCCGCCCTTTAAACCGACCCGTCCCTGGAAGAGAAACGATCACGAAAACACGAAAACGCGAAAAACACGGAAAACGGTTCGTGGGTGGAGAAATGCCCCCCTTGCCTTCTCATTCTTTTTCTTTCGCGTTTTCGTGTTTTCGTGATCGCTTTTTGGAGTGCCTTTTGTCATGACACCACGCATGCCCTTCCGCTGGGCGTTCGTCCTTTTCTTCATCGCCCGCGTCGCCTCCGCCGCCGACAACGTCGAACTCCTCGGCGTCGCCGCCATTCCCGGCACCGACAGCGACAAGTCGGGCCTCACCGAGATGCTCAAGACGGGATCGCCGCACAATCGCCTCGGCTCGATGGGTTCCGGCATTGCCTACACCGGCACGGGCAATCGCTATCTCATGGTCGATGATCGTGGCCCCGGCGACGGCGCCACCGAATGGTATTGCCGCTTTCACACGTTCGATATCGAAGTCAAGAAGGGCGCCGTCAAGCCGACGCTGATTTCGACGACGCTCCTGAAGAACGCGGCCGGCAAGCAGCTGGTCGGTTCCTCGACGGCGTTCGATCCGAAGAACCGCGCCAACGACCGCCGCTTCGACCCCGAATCGATCCGCGTTGGCCGTACCGGGACCGTGTTCATCGGCGAGGAATACGGGCCGCACATCGTCGAGTTCGACCGCGACGGCAAATGGCTGCGGCAATTCGACGTGCCCAAGAAGATCGTCATCCACAAGCCCGACGCCGATCCCGACGTGGAGGACAAGGAGAACAAGACCGGCCGCAAATCCAACGGTGGCTTCGAGGGGCTGGCCATCACCCCCGACGGCACCAAGCTGTACGCCCTGCTCGAAAAGCCTTTGTTACAAGATCGCGGCGACGACAAGAAGGGCAAGCATCTGCGCCTGCTGGAACTGCCCGTCAGCGGCAAGGGGCCAACGCGCGAGTTCTTGTACGTCATGGAATCGCACAAGCACCGCTGCAACGAAATCCTCGCCGTGAACGACCATCAATTCCTCGTCATCGAACGCGACAATGAGGGCGGCACCGACGCCAAGTTCAAACGTCTGTTCCTCATCGACGTTGCCGGAGCCAGCGATAGCGGCGACATCGAGGCACTGAGCGAAAAGGTGGATGACCAAATCAAGCCGGTGACCAAAAAGCCGTTCCTTGATTTGCTCGACCCGATGTTCGGCCTGGCCGGCAAGACTTTTCCGCAAAAGGTCGAAGGACTGGCGTTCGGCCCGCCCCTGCCCGATGGCCGTCCGCTGCTGCTCGTCACCACCGATAACGACTGCAAACCCGACGAGCCGACCTTCATCTACGCTTTCGCCATCAATGCCAAGGTACTGCCCGACTTTAAGCCCCAAGAGTTCGCCAAGGCCGACGCCGGCAAGTGGACCGACCTGACGCCCGAGGACAAGCCGCTCGACGCCTGGCAGATGCCCGACGAGCTATGGGCGCAGGCGGAAAGCGTCGAACTGGATCCCAAGAATGCTAAGCAACTTTCGTTCAAGCCGGGCAAGGGCATCCTCGTCAACGGCGCCAAGGGGCGAGCCAAGGACTTGATCTCCAAAGAGAAATACGCCGACGTGCAAGTGCAGGCCGAGTTCATGATCCCCAAAGGCTCCAACTCGGGCATCAAGCTGATGGGGTTGTACGAGATTCAGATCGTCGATAGCCACGGCAAGAAAGAGTTGACCGGCAACGATGCCGGCGGCATTTATCCGCGCGCGGAGGACAAGCCGAACTATCACCACATCGACAAGGGGACGCCGCCGAGCGTCAACGCCAGCAAACCGGCCGGCGAATGGCAGACGCTCGACATCACCTTTCAAGCGCCGCGCTTCGACGCCGACGGCAAGAAGACGAGCCACGCGAAATTCGTCAAAGTCATTCTCAACGGGCAGACGATCCACGAGGATGCCGAGGTGCAATACCCGACCGGAAGCGCCTGGCGCTTGAAGAAAGAGACGGCGACCGGCCCGCTGCTGCTGCAAGCGGACCACGGCCCCGTGGCGTTCCGCAACGTGCGCATCCGACCTCAATAAGTCTTGTTTACGTTTCGCGCGCCGCCGCGAATTTCTCTAGCAAGGTCATATCCGCAAGCGGCGGTCCATGGCCAAAACAGACCAATCGCGGCTTCAGTTCCACGAGCAAGCGCAGCGAACGCCTATTCTCCAGGGGATTTTCCGAGAAGAACACCGGCGGCTCGCGCAGCCCCGGCTTGCCCGTCAAAGCGTTGATGTTCGCCAGCAGGTCGCCAGCAATGGCCAGACGGTCGCGCTCGCGGAAGAAAAGGACATGGCCCGGCGTATGCCCCGGCGCATGGACGACGCGGAAGCCGGCCACCTCGTCGCCGTCGCGCAGCACGCGGCCCACCGGATGCGGCGGCCCCGCCCACAGGCGCTCGCCCACGCGAATGATGCGATTTCGCGGCCGCATTGGTTCGCGTCCTTCCATCGCCGGCACGTCCGCTTCGTGACAGGCCAGCGGCACCCGGAACCGCTCGCACAGCAACTGGGCGGTCCCCTGATGATCCGGGTGACAATGCGTCAGCGCCACTAAACGCAGGCGTTTGCCCCGCAGCTGACGGAGGATGTGCCAGCGTGCCCAGCGCGTGGCCGCGTCAATGAGTACGTCGCCGGCCAGGTAAACGTTGATGGCGTCGCGCGGATATCCGATGAGCTGCCAGACGTCTGCCGCGACCTGCCGCATGGCTTGCACTCCGAATCGTTTGCACGCGCCGCCGTTTTCGGTTAGCAGTAGGCGATATCCCCCGAATGAGGATTTGGTCATGGTCCAGGCCGAAGTCGCGTTTTCCACCGGCACCTTGCGCCAACCCGGCGTCTGGGGCAAGCTCCTGCAACCGCCCGACGGCATCTACGATATCAACCTCGTGCCCAACGAGCGCACCACGGTGCGCCGCGACACGACGACCACGCTGTTCCCCAATCATCCCGAGGGTTTGTTATTGCTCTTCGGCATCCGCGGCTACCAGCAGGCGGGACAGCTGACCAGCTGCTACATCTTGCTGCGCACGCAGGCGTCGGCCTATCTCGAATGGCAATTCGGCGGCCACCTGGCGCGCTTCAGCGGCAAAGAGGTCGCGCTGCTGGCCAAGGCGGAAAACGATTTGACGCCGCTCTACCAGGCCATCCAGGAAGCGGGCTTTGAAGCGATGGCGCGTTTGCAAGAAGCGCTGCGCAAGGACGGCAAGGATCCGGGCGGTTCGCCGAAGCGGTAGGCTCGGGTCCGCGTAACCACGGGAGGTTCCGGTGTCCGACGAGCCGCTATCGCCGGGGTCCAGCGCCGGCGCGACCGAGGAGCGCGGGGAAACCAGGAGCCAGGCTCCCTTGCCGGCGTCGTCGATCGACGCGACTCGGACCTTTTCCGGCCCGCCCCCGGCGACCGAAGACGGCCCGCCGCGCCTGGGCGATCACGTGGACGACTTCGAACTACTCGAAGTCCTCGGCAGCGGTGCCTTCGCCACGGTCTACCTGGCGCGCCAAATATCGCTGGATCGGCGCGTGGCCCTTAAGGTGTCGGCCAATCGCGGCAACGAGGCGCGCACCCTCGCCAGCCTGGAACACGACAATATCGTCGGCGTCTTTTCCGAAGTCATCGACTCACGCCGCAACCTGCGTCTGCTGTGCATGCAGTTCGTCAGCGGCACCACGCTCGAACGGGTCATCGACGTTCTACGAGAACGCGACCGGGGCGCCTGGTGCGGCAAGCTGCTGCTGGAGGCGATCGACGAGTTAGCGACACACCCGGCGCTCTTCGATCCCGCGGCGCTACGGGATCGGGAACGCCTCATGGGATTCGACTTCGCGCAAACGGTTTGCTGGCTGGGCGGCCGCGTGGCCGAAGCGTTGGCCTATGCCCACGGCCGCGGCGTGCTGCACCGCGACGTGAAGCCGGCCAACATCCTCATGAATCGCTACGGCCGGCCT
>JBBSES010000223.1:0-7407 GCA_038239465.1 Gemmatales bacterium | reverse complement strand
TGCCCGATCCCGACCTCGCCGTGGTAACGGGTTCCCTTCGAGACAACAGCGGCGTCAGCAATCCCATCACTGCCCTGCTTGTTGTGGAGGTAAGTGACACCACACTGGGCTTTGACCGAAACCGTAAGGCGTCTTTGTACGCCAAGGCCAACATTGCCGATTATTGGATCATCAACTTACGCCGCAACCAGCTGGAAGTCCGCCGACAACCCGGCCCAAACAATCATCCCCGTCACGGCCACGGGTACGCCGACATCACCACCCTCGCCGCCACCGATTTCGTCACCCCATTGGCCGCGCCGCACGCCCGCATTGCCGTCGCCGACCTGCTGCCTTAAGCGGCAGCCCTTCGCTTTCCGTCCAACGCTTCACGAGGGCTTGCCATGTCGATCGGACAAAAGAAATCACTGCCGAGACGGCTTCGCTGGACGGCGAAGCGCTTTTATCGCTTGTTCGATAAAGGTGTCTTCCTGAACCAGAATGTGGAATTGGTTGAAGGAGTGATCTACGAAATGCCCGCACAGAAGAACTTTCATGGCATTTCAGTGGATAAAACGCGCGAGGTGCTGGCAGTCGCCTTTGGCCCCGGGCACTGGGCACGCGCCCAAATGACCTTGGATTTAAGCCCCACCTCCGTGGTTGACCCCGATGTAGCCGTGGTGTTGGGAAACCGCGACGACCCGCAACCGAACATCAATCCAATCACTGCCCTGCTTGTCGTGGAAGTAAGTGATACCACGTTGGGCTTTGACAGAAACCGCAAGGCCTCGCTGTACGCCAAGGCCAACATCGCCGATTACTGGATCATCAATCTACGGCGGAACCAGCTGGAAGTACGCCGTCAGTCCGGCCCGAATTATCACCCGCGCTACGGCCACGGTTACGCCGACATCACCACCCTGGCCGCCGCCGATTTCGTCTCCCCATTAGCCGCGCCGCAGGGACGTATCGCCGTGGCCGACCTGCTGCCCTGACCGCCCTCACGCCGCCATGCGTTTCTGCTGGCGCAAGAACGCGGCGCAGCTGCCGATGACGCGCCGCTGTTGCTCCATCGTCAATTCGGGAAACATCGGCAGGGCCACCACGCAGCGGCTCGCTTCCTCGCTGGCGGGGAAGTCGCCGGGGACGTGGCCCAGGTAGGCCATGCACTCCTGCAAATGCAGCGGCACCGGGTAGTAAATCTCGCAGCCGATCTTGTCCGCTTTCAGGTGGCGCACCAGGGCGTCGCGCTGACCGTTGGCGACGCGCACCACGTATTGATGGAAAACGTGGCGCCGCTGCGGCCGCGTCATCGGCCGTTGCAGGAAATGGTTCAGATGGCTGTCCTCGATCAATGCATCGTAACGCCGCGCCGCCGCCTGCCGCATCGCCGTCCAGTCGTCCAGCCGCGGCAACTTGACGCGCAGGATGGCCGCCTGAATGGCGTCGATGCGCGCGTTCCAGCCCAGGTATTTGTGGTGGTACTTCGGCTCCATGCCATGCACGCGCAGGCAGGCCATGTGCGCCGCCCACTCGGGATCGTTGGTGACGACCATGCCAGCGTCGCCGTAAGCCCCCAGGTTCTTCGACGGATAGAAGCTGAAGCAGCCGATGGCGCCGAGGGTGCCGGTGCGCTTGCCCTGGTACTCGGCGCCGATGGCCTGGGCCGCGTCCTCGACGATCGGCAAGTGATGCCGTTCGGCGACGTGCCACAGCGGTTCCATATCGGCGCATTGGCCATAGAGATGGACGGCCAGGATGGCGCGCGTGCGGTCGGTGATCTTGTTTTCGACCTGCAGGGAATCGATGTTGTACGTCACCGGATCGATGTCGGCGAAGACGGGCCGGGCGCCCGTGCGGCAGATGGCGCCGACGGTGGCGAAGAACGTAAACGGCGGCAGGATGACCTCGTCGCCGGGGCCGACGCCGAGGGCGTGCAGGGCTAGCAGAAGGGCATCGGTGCCCGAGCCGCAGCCGACGGCATGGCCCGCGCCACAGTAGGCGGCGACCTCGCGTTCGAGGGCGGCGACCTCCGGCCCGAGGATGACCTGCCCCGAGGTGAGGACTTGCCGGATGGCCTCTTCGATGGCTGGCCGCAAGTCCTCGTACTGGGCTTGCAGGTCGCACAGGGGGACGCTGGTGCCGCGCGTGCCGCTCATGGGCCGACTCCCTTCGGCTAGATGGTTCCGACGCCAAAATCCTTCGTGCGTCGCGGAGCGATCAGGCAGGGTAAAGCTCTCGGCCAACGGCGTCAAGAGCAGCAGCGGCACATGCTTGCCCCGGCGCGGCCATCCCGCTACGCTCTTACGGAGTCGAGTCGCTGGCCCGTCAGGATTGTGCTACCGGAGGGGAAACGATGGCGCCCCGCATCATTTGCTGTATCGTCGCGGCCGTCGGAGGGATGTTGGCTTCGTGCCTGGCTTGCGGCAACGTACCCGAGGTGGCAAGGAATACCGAGTGGCCGCACCAATTACGCGAGGTGATACGTCTCGATACACGGAAGCCCGTGACCGCCCTGGCTTGTTCGCCAGACGGCAAGGCGCTCGTCCAGGCGGGCGAGAAAAACCGCGTGGTCGTGTGGGAAATTTCCACCGGCAAAGAGCGCATGGTCTTGGCGGGACACCGGGGCCGTGTCTGGTCGGCCGCCTGGTCGCCCAACGGCAAGCTGCTTGCTAGCGGCGGCGAGGATGAGACGGTACGCCTCTACGACGCCGGTATCGGCAAGGAGCGGCACGTCCTGCGCGGGCACTTCGACGAGGTGCGCTGCGTGCGCTTTTCGCCCGATGGTCAGACGTTGGCCAGCGCCGGCCAGGATTGCAGCGTGCGTCTGTGGGACGTGGCCACGGGGAAACCCGTCCGCGAGTGGAAGGCCCACGCCAGCTGGGTGCAGGCGCTGGCCTTCGCGCCGGACGGCAAGACGCTGCTTTCGGGCGGCCGCGATCAGACGGCCCGGCTCTGGGACGTAGCCACCGGCAAGCAGCTGCGAGCGTTTCCCAGCTCCGAAAGCCAGGTCTGGGCCGTCGCCATCACTCCAAACGGGCGAACCGTCGCCACCGCGGGCGGCGACGGCGCCATTCGTCTTTGGGATGTTGCAACGGGCAAGGCACGCAAGCCGCTGAACGCCCATACCGGAAGTATTTGGACGCTGGCCTTCTCGTCGGACGGGCACCTATTGGCGTCCGGTGGCCAAGACTGCTATCTGTCCCTTTGGGAAACAGCGACGGGTCAAAAAGTCGTTCAATCTCTCAGGAGTGTTGACGATATCATAACCGCCGCGTTCGCGCCGGACGGCAAGACCGTGGCCAGCGGCGGCGGCGACTCCGCTCGCGTTTGGGACCTTACGGGATGCGGCCGCAACGAGCGCGAAGGAAAACGGTTCACGGACCAAGAAATGCAAGATGGCTACCGCGCCCTAGGGGGCGGCCATGCCGGCATCGCCTACGGAGTTGGCTGGAAGTTATCCCAGCTTCCCGAACAGACCGTGCCGTTTTTGAAGCAACACCTCAGGCCGGTGCCGCATGTCGAGGCCGCCGTCGTGGCGAAAATGGTCGCGGACCTCGATAGCGAGACGTTCGCCACCCGGCAAAAAGCCGTCCGCGACCTCGACGGCCTCGGCGAACTCGCGGAGGAAGCCTTGCGTGAGGCGCTCAAGAACAAGCCGTCGCTCGAATTGACGCGGCGCCTCAACGAACTGCTCGCGCCGCTCGAAGCGCAAACCCCGTCGGCCGAACGCTTGCGGGCGCTGCGCGCGCTGCCCATCCTGGAGCGCGCCGGAACGGACGAAGCGAGGCAGGTGTTGGAGACATTGGCCAAGGGAGCGCCGGGGGCCAGCCTGACGAGGGAAGCGGCGGCGGCGTTAGCGCGCCTGGGTAAGCCGCCGTTGAAGCCTTAATCCAAATCGAGCGCCTGGAACTTGAGCGACTTGTCGAGGACCGTGCCCCAGACCTTGTGCAATCCCTGATGCTCCGACGGCCCCAGGTCGATCGACGCTCCCAGGCCCAGGTCGAATTTCTGAATCGATTCCAGGCCATCAATCGTGCGTTCCGTCGTCAGGTCGGCGCCGGCCCGGCGCAATCCCTCCGTGAACAAGGCGGCCGTGAGATATCCTTCGAGCGAGACGAAACTCGGCTGCTCGCTGGGGTAATACTTGCGTAGGTGTTCCCGGTATTTGCCTACCGCCGTGGAGCGCGAATCGATAGGCGGCACCACTTGCGTGACGATAACGCCGGTGCCATAGTCGCCGCCCAGGTTGCGGAATTCCTCGGCCAGTGCGTCGCTGCCGACGAACGAGACGCTGGTGAAGAGGCCCGTGTACTTGGCGTCGCGCATCTTCTGCACGAAACGGGCGGCGGCGCGATAGATGGGGACCATGACGACGGCCTTGACCTCGGGATGGCGGCCCAGTTCGCGGACGGCTCCCTCGACATCGGCACTGTTTCGGGCATAACCGACGCGGACGATCTCGCCCATACCTCGGCCGTGCTTGCGCAATTCCTTGGCGACCCCTTGAAAACCCGCCTCGCCGTAGCCGTCTTGTTGGGCGAAGACCGCGATTTGCTCCGGCTTCAGTCTTTTGACCTCGATCAAGTAGCGGACGATCGCCGCGGTTTCCTCGGCGTAACTGGCGCGGAAGTTGAAGACGAAGCGGTCGGGCGGGTTCTTGCGCAGCAGATTGGCGCCGGTGTATGGACCGAAGAACAGCAACTCTTTTTCCAGGGCGAACGGCACCGTGACTTCGGCGGTCGGCGTGCCGACGTTGCCGATGACGGCGAAGACGTCGTGGTCGCTGACGAGTTCGCGCATGTTGGCCAGGGCGCGGGCCGGTTCGTAGCCGTCGTCCAGGGCGATGAGTTTGACCTTGCGGCCGGCGATGCCGCCCTGGTCGTTGAAGTGGCGGAAGTACGTGGCCAGCCCACGTTCCATGCCGCGGCCCAACTCGACCGCAGGGCCGGAAAACGGCGCGCTCATGCCGAGGCGGATTTCCGTGGCGGTGACGCCGCGCCGCGCCGGACTATTCGCCAGCGCGGACGGCTTCGGTGCCGCGCTGGACGACGAGTACGATTGCCAGCCCCAGGCCGCCACGACCGCCAGCGCCACCAGCGCCGCGACTCCCGCGCCCAGGAACGCCGGCTTACGCCAGCGGCGTGGAAGGGGCACGGCCTGGCCAAGCCGTTCCTTGGTGGGAATGACGGTCCCTTCGATGGTATGGCTGGCCAACACCGTCGGCTCGCTGGGACCGTGCGACGCGCTCCGAGGAAGCGTCAGCCGCGCCGCCGTGCTCGGGCAGCCGACTGCTTCGCGCAGCGCGAACATGAGATCGTTGGTCGTCTGGTAACGCTCGCTCAAGTCCGTGTGCATCGCCTTCAGGATGACGGGCATGACCCCGGGCGGAATCGGCCGCGACGAGACGTGCAGGTCGAGCGGCTCCGGCGGCCGCGTCAGCTGTTTCGACAGGATCTCGGCCGTACTCTTGCCCCGATAAGCCGGCTGTCCCGCCAGCATGAAATAGAGCAGGCCGCCAAGGGAGTAGATGTCTGTGCGCGCGTCCACGTCGGCGGCGCCGTGAATCTGCTCGGGCGACATGTAGCCGCAGCTGCCGAGCAGCGTGCCGTTTTGCGTGAGGCCGGCCTCGCGGTCCTCCAGCGCCTTGGCGATGCCGAAGTCGAGAATCTTGACGATAGCGCCGTTGTCCGGCAGACGGGCCAGGAAGATGTTGGTCGGCTTCAGGTCGCGGTGGACCATTTGCAGCCGATGGGCGGCGCCGACGCCGGCGCATATCTGGCCCATAAGGTGCAGCAGTTGATCCAAGGGCAGCCCCTCCTCGCGCGGCACCAGCTGATCGAGGGTGCAGCCTTCGAGGGACTCCATCGCCATGAACGGCAGCCCCGCTTCGGTCGTGCCGAATTCGATCAGGCTGACCACATTCGGGTGGGTCAGCTGGCTGAGGAGTTTGGCCTCGCGGATGAAGCGTTGGGTAACATTTGGCTGATTGGTGTTGATCGTCTTGATCGCCACGCTGCGGCCCAGCGACAGCTGCGTGGCGCGGTACACAGTGCCCATGCCGCCCTGCGCGAGGCGTTGCGTGATTTGGTAGGCGCCTTGCAGGATCTGACCATCCTCAAGGTCGCCGATTTGCGGCGTGCCGCTGAGCGTGAGAAGTTCGGCCATGACGGGGTTCCTCGGGGCGGGGTCGATCGTGTGGAACCCGGCGGGGGACGCGCCGCGATCCGTTTACCCTTAGCCCGGAAAAACCGTGGACGTGCAAAGAATTGTGTTTGAATGCGAGTTGCGCTGGAAGTGAAACAACATTACTCTGGCTCCCCTCCCCTTTAGGGGAGGGGAGCCAGAAGGAGGATGTGTTCGGCTCAGTGTCCCGTGGTGCCACGGACGACCTGCCGTTCGCGCTGCATCTGTTCGATCATCTGCAGCTTGCGGCCGACGAACAGGACGTTGGGCAGATGAAATTCGTGGGCGTTGGCGCCGCTGGTGCGGACGATCAAGTCGCCCGAGCCGAGGCCGATGACCCAGTGGCGGAACAGGTCGTCGCGCTGCTTCTGAATGACCATGCCCGCGGTATCGTAAGCCGTTTCGCCGCCGCCGACGTCCAGGCAGACTTTCAGCTGGCCGGGGGTGAACACCATGTAAATCTGCCGGTCGAAGAACAGGTTCGTAATCAGCCAGAGAGCGAACAGGGCGATGGAGATGAACAGGTAGCCGCCCATGTTGATGCGAATGTCGAGCAAGCCGATGGTGGTCATGATCCAGTCCCACCAGCCGGCCAGCGCGAAGATGACCGAGAGCAAGACGATGAGGACGATGACCACGACCGACCACAGGCCGCGCAAGGGCACGTTGGTGATGACGATGACGAGCAGAAGCACGACCGCCCAGAGGACGCCGTAGCTGCTGTGGTTGGAGAAGTGGAGGCGCGGCGGCAAAGGCTTGCCTTCGTTGTCGGCGGGCAGCTTGCCCTTTTCGGGAATGAGGAGTACGTCGCGGCCCGTGTAGGTGGTCGGCGAACTGGTATCGACGCCGACCTTCACGGTAGCGTCGCGGAAGGGCATGGTATGGTCGGGGACGATGGCGGCGCGGGTGCCGTCCACGAAGGTCAGGATGGCCATGAGCAGGCCAACGGCCCAGACAGGCCACCAGTAAAAGAGATTGGAATGGCTGACGATGCGAATTTCCTGGTCGGCGGCGGGCACGCCCGGCTGCATCGGAGTCGCGGTGGACATGGTGCTTCCTGTAATACGTCGAGGGCCAAGGGTCTCGCGCCGGGCGGCCAACGGCGGCGGCGCCCCCATTGCTTAGTTCGCTCGACAATCGCCATTCTTTGGACGCGAATTGAGGACAAGGCTAGTGGTAGAGGCGGGAAATGTCAAGGAAGGGATGGGCCAACGTCCGGCTGACGCGAGGAGTTGCACAGGC
>JBBSES010000222.1:0-7458 GCA_038239465.1 Gemmatales bacterium | reverse complement strand
GGGGGTTGGCGCCGGTTGTTTTTTACCGGATAACACGCAGGGGGCCAAACCCCCCACCGCTCGCCAAACCAGATGATCCCTTTTTCGGACGTTTCTACGCCTTGGCCGGGGTCGCCAATTCCTTGTTCCGCTTGGCGAACGCATCCGCCTTATCGGGATCGCTCAATTCCGGCGGCAACTGCACGTACCCCGTTCGGCTCGGGATTGGCACGTCGATCGGCTGATCCTTGGTGTATCCCTTCATGCCGCGCACCTTGTCCTGGATGCGCATCAGTCCTTCGAGCAATGCTTCGGGGCGGGGCGGGCAACCGGGCACGTACACGTCCACAGGCACGGCGAGGTCCACGCCCTTGACGACGTTGTAGCCGTACTTGTAATACGGCCCGCCGCCGCAAGTGCAGGCGCCCATGGCGATGACGAACTTGGGGTCTGGCATCTGGTTGTAGAGGCGGCGCACCCGGCTCGCCATCTTGTAGTTGACGGTGCCGGCGACGATCATCAAATCGGCCTGGCGCGGCGTGGCCCGGAAGGCGCCGGCGCCGAAGCGGTCGAGGTCGTAGCGCGAGGCGCCGGCCGCCATCATCTCGATGGCGCAACAGGCCAGGCCGAAGGTCATCGGCCACATGCTCGATTCGCGCGCCCAGTTGATCGCCTGCTCCAGCGACGTGGTGACGACGCTCTCCTCGAAACGTCCTTCCAGCCAGCCCATGAGTTCGACTCCGAAGTTATTCGCGTCCGCCCGAAGGCGGCATTGGGTTCATCCTTCGCGGCCCGCGCCGACCAACTCGGCGAGCTTGGCGTCCTTGGGCGGCGCGGGGTGCGGCACCGGCTGCTCCACCGTGTAGCTGCGCACCCAGTCGAGGTCGCCCCGCTTCCATAGATAAGCGTAGCCGACCAGCAGCACGCCGAAGAAGACGAGGATATCGATGAAAGCGATCCAGGTGAATCGCTGGGCGGCGGCGGCGTTATGGGCCACGCTGTCATCGAGCGCCACCGTCTCCTGGTCGATCTTGGCGATGTCCCGATCGACTTCCGCCACGTCCACGCCTTCCTTGGCGCGCAGGCTATCTTTGTCGCGGCGCAATTGCTGCAACTCGGTGCGCTTGTTCAAAAGCGCCGGCTGCAGTTCCTGACTCAGCGCGATTCGCTGCTCGATGGGAAGATCGGGCCGCGCCAGGTCGTTGGCCTTGCCGAAGACCACGGCCCACGGAAAGAAGAAGGCCACCTCCACGTCGAACACCACGAATAAGAGGGCGACGACGTAAAAGCGCACGTCGAATTGAATCCAGGCGCTGCCCACCGTGGGTTCGCCGCATTCGTAGATCGTCAGCTTCTCGGCGTCCGGCTTGATCGGCCGTATGAGCGTGCCGATCACCAGATGGATGAAGACGAAGAAGACCGCCAGGGCGACGAAGAGCAACAGGTAGCCGACGAATGCGGGCATGGCGTACTCGATGAAGGAGAGAACGGCGGATCAACGCTCCGGCAGTTTGGCCCGCGCCTCGGGATTGAAGATGCGCTGCTCGATGCCGCTGACCCTGCGCCGGCCGGCGAAGCCCGAGTCCAGTTCGTGCCAGTAGGCGACTTCCGGCTCGCCCAGCCGCCAACAGAGATAGACCTCGCGGTCGCCGATCCAGCAGGGGAAGTCGATCAGGCCGATGGCGTGGTCCTTGAGTTCGATATCCAGCTGCGACAACTCGCGCACCAATTCGCGCATGCGCTCGGCGGAGGCGCGGACGAACGCCTCCTCCTCGGGGTCCTCGTCCGATTCCGCGGCGCGCGGCTTGTCGGAGTGGGCGATGACCGAGCGCGTCAAATCGCACACGTCTTGTACGATGGCGCGGACCAGCGGCAGGGCGGCGTTCGCTTGGGCCACCGTATAGTATTTCTTTCCGGGCGTCGGCGTGTTGGCGACCATAGCTTTCCTCTTTCTCTTCCGATCATGATTGGGCGGCCGGCGCCGGCTTGGGGGCGGGCGTCGCCTTGGGGGGCGGCGGCGGGTCGGGCGGCTTCACCCAGACCGGCTCGACTTGCATCTTACTCGCGGCCACCGCCGTGGGATTGAGCGACGCCTGCCCCCAGGCGACCTCGACCGGCAGCTTGGCGAAATCGATAATGCAGCCGTCCCGGCTAAAGCAACTCTGATCGTGCGTCGAACCCATGAAGATGCAATCGACCGGGCAGGGATCGACGCACAGGGCGCAGAACATGCACTTGGTGTAGTCGATTTTGAAGCCGTTGACGCGAAAGCCCTTGCCGACCGGGTTCTTCATCTTGTCGATGTAGATGCAATCGACGGGGCAGGCTTTGGCGCATTTGTCGCAGCCGATGCAGGTTGTCAGGTCGAAGCGATGGAAACCGCGGTAGCGCGGCTTCACCGGCACCGGCAACTCGGGATACTCGAAGTGCTGCGTGAACGCCTTGCGCTTGTAAGTCTGCACGACGTACCAGAGCGTAATAAACAGTCCCTGGCCGACGGAATGGATGGCCAGGTACAGGTTGCGGAACCAGTCGCGCATGGGGAATCTCGCTGCGGCGCTGCTCGCGGGGATCGTTCGATAGTGATGACTATAAGGGATTATAGACGTGAAGGAAGGGGCTGCAAGACGCGGGCGCGAACGGTGGCTCTCAGCCGGTGTTCTTCAACCCCGAGGCGATGCCGTTGATGCTCTCCAGCACGGCCATCGCCAGTTCCTCGCCCGGCTCTTCCGTCGCCCGCAGGCGGCGCATCAGGACCAGCTGCACGAAGCTGAGCGCATCGACGTAAGGGTTGCGCCGCTGGATCGACTTCTGCAACACGGGCACGTCGTCCAGCAGCGCGCGTTGGCCGGTGATGACCAGGATGACCGCCGCGGTTCGATGGTGTTCCGCCGCGATACGCTCGTAGATGGCGTTGCCCAGGGCGGCATCGGCCACCAGGTCGGCGTAAAGGCGGGCGATGGTCAGGTCGGCCTTGGCGAGGATCATTTGCGCGTTGTCGACGAGCGCCTTCCAGAAGGGCCAGCGCTGGTACATCGACTGCAAATCGGCCGCGTCGCCGCCACGCTCGGCGAGGTATTCTTCCACGGCGCTGCCGAGGCCGTACCAGCCGGGCAGCGTGTGCCGGCTTTGCATCCAGCTGAAGACCCAGGGGATGGCGCGCAATTGGTCGATGTCGTGGGCCGCGCCGCGCCGCGCCGGCCGCGAGCCGATTTTGAGCTGGCTGATTTCGTTGATCGGCGTCGCTTGCTCGAAATAGGTGAGGAATTCCGGCGTCTCGTAGACGAGGGCGCGATAGTGGCGGCAGGCGCTGGCGGCGAGGCGGTCGAGGATGCGTTCCCAGGTCGGCTCGGGGCTATCGTCGCCGGCGGCGAAACTGGTGCGCAGGACGGCGTTGAGGATTTGGCCGAGGTGCCGTTCGGCGATGGCCGGGTGGCCATAGCGGTCGGCGATCATCTCGCCCTGCTCGGTGAGGCGCAGTCTTCCGGCCACGGTGCCGCGCGGCTGCGAGAGGATCGCCCGGTTGGCCGGCCCGCCGCCGCGGCCGACCGCGCCGCCGCGGCCGTGGAATATCTGGATCGCCACCCCCGTGCGCCG
The DNA here is from genome assembly GCA_038239465.1 of Gemmatales bacterium. GTDB lineage: Bacteria > Planctomycetota > Planctomycetia > Gemmatales > Gemmataceae > JBBSES01. The sequence goes on along the minus strand of JBBSES010000222.1, from coordinate 3,882 downwards.
CGCCGTTTCGCCCAGGTCGCGCTGCGCCCGGTAGAGCGCCCAGGGCGATTGCAGGGCGCCGCTTTCCTTGTTGCTGTCCGAATAGCCGATCATCACCTCTTGCAGATTGCCCCGCAGTTGCAGATGCCGCCGGTAGATGTCCAACGTCAGCAAGCGCTGGATGATGACTGCCCCGCCGCGCAGGGGTTCGAGCGTCTCGAAGAGCGGCACGATGTTCAGCAGACTCACTCCTTCCGCGGGACGGAACAAGCGCGCCTCGCGGGCGAAGAGCAGCACTTCGAGCATGTGCGCCGGTTCGCCGGCGCCGCTGATGATGTACGTTTCAATCGCCTCGGGACATTGTTGTTCCAGCACGGCGGCGATGGCGCGGAACGTCTGGATCACCTCGTTGGTTTCGGGCGAGAACGGCAAATGCGTGGGGATCAACGGCCGCGCCTGGTGGAGTTCGTGGACGAGAAGGTCGAAGCGCTCGTTCGGCGATAGCTTCAAATAGCGCGGCGCCAGGCCGGCCCAGGCGAGGATTTCCGCCATCGCCTTCGCGTGCCGGGTCGCGTGCTGGCGAATGTCGAGCCGCAGCAGATGAACGCCGAAGACTTCCACCTGGCGAATGAGGTCTTGCAGCGCTCCCGCGGCGGCGAAGGCGGCGCCGTTGGCGCGCAGGTCGTCGGCGATGGCGTGCAAGTCCGCCAGCAATTCGGTATGGCCGCGATAGACTCCGGGAGGAAGCACCAACTCGGCGGCGCTCCATTGCGGCTGCACCTTGGCCACGAAAGCGAGCGTGCGCCGCAAGCGCTCGGCGATGAAACGGCACTTCGCCCGATACGGTTCGTGGTCGGCTGGATCGGAGATATTGGGCAGCAGCGCGGCGTCCTTGCGCAGCCCTTCGAGGAACGCCGCGCTCGGCCGGAACAGGCGATCCGAATGACTCAGGCGGTGCAGAAACTCGCCGATCCTCGTGGCATAGTGGCGCAGGATGGTCTGCTGCTGCATCCGCATCGCCTCGACGGTCACGGTATGGGTGACGTGCGGATGGCCATCGCGGTCGCCGCCGATCCACGAGCCGAAGCGCAGGAAGCTCGGCACGCGCAACTCGCCCTCTTTCGCCGCTTCTCCGTAGACGCGAAACAGAGCGTTTTCCAGGTCGCGGTAGACGCGCGGCACCACGTCGAGCAGGCTGCTTTCGACCATCTCCAAACCGTGGCGCACTTCTTCCAAAACGAGCGGCCGGCGGTCGCGGACGGCGTCGGTCAGCCAGAAGGCTTCGACCTCCTCGGCGATGGCCGCCGTGGCCGCCTCGCGCTCCTGGGGGAGCAGCGTGTGATACTCCAGGCGGTCGAGGTGCCGGGCGATGGACATCAGTTTTTCGAGCGTGGTGCGCCGCCGGGCCTCGCTCGGGTGCGCGGTAAAGACCGGCGATACCAGGGCGCGGCCGAGCATGTGCGCCACCTGGCGCGGGCCGACGCCGCGCTCGTGCAGGTCGCGCAATGCCGACTCGACGCTTTCGCCCATCGGCAACGGCGCCAGCTGCAATGTGCGCTTGCGGATGGCGCGCACGCGCGCCTGCTGTTCCGCCAGGTTGATCAAGTCGAAGTAAACGCTAAACGCGCGGATCAACAGACGCAAGGAAGGCAGGTCGAGTTGTTCCAGCCGGTCGCGGAGTTGCCGGGCGGCGTCGATGGAATGGGTGGCGCGCAGCTGCTGCGAAGCGGCGCGGACCTCGGTGACGAGAGCGACGGCGTCGGCGCCGGCGAGACGGCGGATGGCGGCGGTCAGCAGGCCGTCGAGCAGGCCGACGTCGGCGGCGAGGCCGGTTTCCGCCGTCGGTTGCGGCTGGACTTGCGGAGCGGAGATTTCGGTCGGGGCCGGCATGGTGGCGGTCGCCATCGGACCTCCGTCAATCGAGGAAGCAGATGCGCTTGTTGACATCCACGTTGACGGAGTGATACGGCTGCGTCAAGTTGCCGCGCTGAAAGAGCGTGGCGCGAACCGCTTCCAGGTCGTCTTGGCCGATGGCGTTGCCGAAGATCGGCGTCAGGTAGTCCACGCCCATCGCCGACAAACGAAGATTCTCGGCGTCGTAAAAGCTGGGATGCAATTGCCGGGCGTGGATCATGCCCCAGCGGTCGTGGAAGTCATTGGCGTTGACGTGATCGACGTGGAAGCCGTGTTCGCGGTCCCACTGCAAGATGGAAACGCCGTTGACGTGCCCTTCCAACAGGAGATCGACCGCGTGGCCGCCCAGCTGGGCACCGTAAAAGCGGTCGAAGAGGATGGGCCGCCCGCCGCGCTGGGTATGGCCCACTTTGCGGGTAAAGATGGCCGCGCGCGCCGACTCGTTGCGCCGCTTGGTCGTGAAGTAGCTGTCGCCCAGGCGGCGAATGAGGATTTGCCGCAATGCGTCGGCGGCGCCACTCAGCACCTTGTTGCCGGCCGGATCGGTCGAGGCGATCTCGCTGCCGAGGTCGTGGCCGTCGCCATCCACGATCCCCTCGGCGCAGACGATGACGACGTTCTTCTGCAACTCGTAGACCTCGATGACGCGCTCGACCAGGCGGTCGATATTCAACGGTTGCTCAGGCACGAGGACGATATCGGGTTGCCCGTAGGCGGCGCCCATCGCCAGGTAGCCGGAGTGCCGGCCCATGACCTCGATGATGGCGATGCGGCGATGGCTCTCGGCCGTGGTGCGAATGCGCTGCACGCCCCAGGCCGACACGAACACCGCCGTGGCGAAACCGGGCGTCACGTAGTTGACCATCTGCTCCAGGTCGAAGCGTCCCCGGGCTGGCCCGCGACAACAGCGATAGCCGGGGGCGGCGTCGCTCGGCTCGTGGACCCATTCGTCCGGTTCGTGCCGGTAGTTCAAGCCGAGGTCGTTGTCGATGGTCTTCGGCGCCAGCACGGTCGGCAGGTGCTTCGACAGCGCCTGCATACCGCTGAGGGTGCCGTCGCCGCCGATGCAGATTAAGCCCTCGATCTTGAGGCGGTCCAAACGGTCGGCGATATCGGCGATGGCGGCCGTGTCGGATTGATCGACGTAATCGCGCGACGCGCCGATGAGCGTGCCGCCCTGCGTCGCCTCCAGTTCGGGGATCGTCGTGAACAGCGGATTGAGGCGCACATGCGGCACGCGCACGTTGAACAGGCTGCTGAACCCCTTGATGAAGCCGAGGACTTCCACCTTACGGTGGTTGGCGCGCGTGACGGCGCCATGAATGGTGGCGTTCAGAGCGGGGGTATCGCCCCCCGCGGTCAGGATGCCAATGCGTTTCATGCGAAGGCGGTCTCGAGGTGTGGACTTACCGGCATTCCTGCTCAACATCGCGGCAATTCGTATGCCAACGGCGGCGGGGCGATGGATCGACCACTCGAAGCTTATCACGCCAACGAGGTTATGGCGGCGGAGGGCGAACGAAAACTTTGCCGTCGGTGGCGTCGCTGCCCGCATCCTTGGCACGGATGCTACGCAAGTCGTGCGAGGAATGGGGGAGGAAAGCGGGAAGAGGGCGTGAGGAAAGGATATGTCATCGTGATCGAAAAGTTTTTCCCGCAGCGGTGTAGCCTTTGCTTCGGTCGGGGTCTTCGACCTCAAACACCTCTCGTAAGGCGTACTCGACCAGCAGGGCGAACGCCCAAAGTCGCGCTGGAGCCGAGTTGCCGCCTTCGTCGCGGATCACCTTCACGCCGCCACGGTGACGCACGCTTATCGTGGTCCTGGGAGTATCTTCGAGATCGGACGGATATACCTCGTCCAGCCCCAAGATACCAAGCTCGCCGCACAACTCGGCGAGCAAGTCGAACAGATGGCTAGTGCAGTGTCAAGGCTTGACTTTAGGGTCGCGGGTCTGAATTCTGGCGAATTCAGCTACGGGGGTCGTTGTC
>JBBSES010000221.1:0-7465 GCA_038239465.1 Gemmatales bacterium | reverse complement strand
TCTCTCCCGCGGCGGGAGAGAGGTAATTCGCGGATAGCGTCCCACACTTACAGCAGCGGCGTCTTCCCCGGAATCGCCACCGGCGGCGTCGGCAGCTGCATGTCCCAGGCCAGCTTCTCCGGCATCGTGTCTTCCTTCGACTCTAGCGCCTGTTTCCAGGTCACTTCCTGGCCCGTGTAGGCGGCCAGACGGCCCATGACGGCCACCAGCGTGCTTTCCGCCACCGTCTTGAGTTCGTTGAGCGGTTCGCCCTTGCGAATGCTCTCGATCAAGTCGGTGTGTTCCTGCACGTAGGGCGTGTTGTCCTTGCCCGTGAACTTCCAGAGCCGTTCGCCCTTCGGCCCCTTGATCTCGTAGGCGTTGACCTGACACGACCCCTTGGTGCCGGTCAGCGCCTCGGAGACGTTGCCCTTGACGTTATTGGTGTACTGGCGAGCCATGCTCATTACATGGACGTTATTCGGATACTCGAGGTCGATGCCGAAGTGGTCGAAGATGTGGCCATACTCTTCGCCCGTGCGGTACTGTCGGCCGCCGACGCCGACCGCCTTGACGGGCAGCGTGCCGGTCGCCCAGTTAATAACGTCGAGGTTGTGGACGTGTTGCTCGCAGATGTGGTCGCCGCACAGCCAGACGAAGTAGTACCAATTGCGCAGCTGGTATGCCAGGTCGCTCCACTCGGGGCGGCGCTTGTTGACCCAGATGGGGCCTTGGTTCCAGTAGCAACGGCCGCCGGTGATCTCGCCCAACTCGCCGCCGTGGATGCGCTTGAGAGTTTCCAGATAGCCGGTCTGATGGCGGCGCTGCGTGCCGGCGACGATGGCCAGCTTCTTCTTCTTGGCTTCCTCATAGGCGGCGAGGCACTTGCGGACGCCGGGGCCATCGACGGCGACTGGCTTCTCGCTGAAGACGTGCTTGCCGGCGGCGACGGCGGCCTGCAAGTGCAGCGGCCGAAAGCCGGGAGGCGTCGCCAGGATGACGAGATCGACGCCGCTGGCGATGACCTTCTCGTAGGCGTCGAGGCCGACGAAGCAGCGCTCGTCGGGCACGTCCACCTTGTCGCCGACGTTCCCCTTGATGGTCTTGCGGGCGCTGTCGAGGCGGTCTTTGAAGACGTCGCCCATGGCGACCAGCTTGACGTTGGCCGCGCTGGTGACGCAATTCTCGGCGGCGCCGGTGCCGCGGCCGCCGCAGCCAATGAGGCCGACCTTGATTTCGTCGTTGCCGGCGGCGTGGACGTTGGCCAGATCGGTCAGCCCGGCCGTCAGCGCGGCGGCGGCGCCGGCCTTGAGGAAATCGCGGCGCGAGGTTCGTGGCGTATGCATTGGCAGATTCTCCAGCGGAAACAGGAAGAGGATGTGTCGACGATCCCGATATGGCGGCGATTGTACTCGAAGACGTGGAGGCGGACCAACATTCAGGCGAATGCGCGGTCAATCGTCGGCGCCGATCTTGCTCTTGAGAATTTCCGACTTGAGCATATGGCTGCCGCGCGTCGCCACCACCTCGCCGGGCAGGACGCCGACCAGGATTTCCGTGAAGAATTCGTTCTTCAAGCCGAGGCGCACCTTGCGTGCCTGAAACGTCTTGTCGTCCAGGCGCACGAAGACGATGTGATGGCAGCCTTCCCACTGCACGGCGTCAATGGGCACGACCACGGCCTTGGGGGTGCGCCGGATAAGAACGCTGCCGCTGCCGAAGGCGTGTGCCCGCAGCTGCCCGTCCGGATTTTCCACCGCGGCGCTCGCTGGTACGGCGCGGGTCTTTTCGTCTACCTCGGTGCTGATCCAGTGGACTTTGCCCGTGACCGCCGCGTCGGCGCCGTCGGGTCGGAAAGTCACGTCTTGCCCTTCCTTGACGAGTCGGCCGGCTTCCGGTTTCAGGTCGAGAAGGACCAGCATCTTCCGCGTGTCGGCGACGGTGAACAGGACGCGGGCCGCGTCCACGACCTCGCCGCGGACGGCGTTGCGCGCGGCGACGACGCCCTTGAAGGGGCTGCGTAACGGCAGCAGCGTGGCGGGCGAAGTCTTCGGGTCGAGGCCGAGATCCTTCGCCTCGCGGATGCCGAGAAATTGCAACTTATTCACCAGCTGCGCATCGCTGAGGTTGCTGAATTCCTTGGCGTCGAGAGGCAAGCCGAGGTTGACCAAGGCTTGCTGGGCATTGTAGGAGCGGATGGTCGCCTCGCGCACGGCGCTTTCGGCGTCGATCAGGAGGCGCTCCGGCACGGCGGCCGGCGTTTGCTTCAGGCGCTCGTAGGTCTTGGTCTTGAGATCGACGAGGGCGGCCGCTTGCAGGTATTCCGCCTTGGCCTTGCCCACCTCGGCGGCGTCTACCAGCGCCAATAGCTCGCCCTCGCGGACCTCGTCGCCGAGTGCCTTGTACATGTGCCAGAGGGCGCCCGGCGCCCGCGTGGACAGTCGCGCCAGGCGATTCGGTTCGTAGTCGATGGAGCCGACGGCGCGGACGTATTGCGTCATCGGCCGTTCCTCGACGGCCGCCACGCGCACGCCCGCCTGTACGGCCGCTTCCGCCGAGGCGAAGGCCACGCGCATTAAATGCGTCGCGCACAGGGTGGCGTCGGTGTCGGGCTTGGCGTCGGGATCGAGGCCGACGCGCGGGCCATCGTCCGGCGGCGCCGTGCCTTTGACGGCAATATCCGGATGGCATGTGGTGCATTGCGAATCGGGTACGTCGTGCTTGTCGCACCAATCCTTGGCGTCCGCCTCGGGCGTCTTGTCGTTCTTGTCTTCCTTCTTTTTCGCCTCTTTCTCCGCGGACCAGAGGGCGGCGAACTTGGGCGCCTTCCATTCGTTAGCCTGGCCCCACAGCGCCAAACCGCCGCCCGCCGCGACGACCAGCACCAGGGGAGCGTGGCCGATCAGCCAGGTAAGAACACCCGAGAAGCGTTGGCTCATGGTGATTTTCTCGCGCGAAACGGCAAGCGTCCTGGGCCTCTCAGTGCAGTATACACGGCACGCTGGTGACGATGATATTGGGGCGGTAGAGCAGCGCCCCTTTCAACAGCAGAAACGACTGATTGTGCAGCGCCTGCTGCCACCAGTGCGCCGGCACCAGTTCGGGCAACAGGACGGTCAATACGGTATCGGGATGCTTGGCCGCTTCTTCCTGGAGGTAAGCGAGGAGCGTGCCGACGAACGATCGATAGGGCGACGGCAGCACGCGCAGCTCCACATGGGTCCGCAGCTGCTGCCAGTCGTGGACGATGCGCTCCGTCTCGGCGGCGTCGAGTTCCACGTAGACGGCGTGGATGTCGGCGTTCATCGCCAGGCCGTAAGACAGCGCCGGATAGACGCCCCGATGCACGCGCGTGACTGGCACGACCACGCGGATATGCGCGACCGGCAACGGCTTGTCGTGGTCCAGCGACATGCGGCGATTCACGTCGAGGTAGTGGCGCTTGATGGACCGAAAGATATAGACCAACACCGGGATGACGACGACCACGATCCAGGCGCCGTGCAGAAACTTGGTGATGACGAAGATGGTGAGGACGAGCGAGGTGGCCACGGCGCCGACGGCATTGACGGCGATGGCCCGCCGCCAGCCGGCCGCCTTGGCGACGGCTTCCGCTTGACCCGAGCCGGCGGCGCGGGCGAGTTTCAGCCAGTGCCGCACCATGCCGATCTGCGACAGCGTGAAGGAGAGGAAGACGCCGACCGCGTACAGGGGGATCAGCCGGCTGGTATCGCCGCGGAATATCCATAGAAGCAGCATGGCGAAGAGCGACAGGACGATGATGCCGTTGGAGAAGACGAGGCGATCGCCGAGGCTGGAAAACTGCCGCGGCGCGAAGCGGTCGCGGGCCATGAGGCTGAGCAGCCGGGGGAAATCGGCGTAGGAGGTGTTGGCCGCCAAGAGGAGAATGGCCGCCGTCGCCGCCTGGATGACGAAATAGGCCCAGCGCATCGGCCCGGTGAAGATGGTCCGCGCGAACTGCGAGATGACCGTCTCCTCCACGCGCGGCTGCACCTGGTAAAGATAGGCCAACAGGCTGGTGCCGAGGAACATGAGCGTCAACAGGGTGGCCATCCAGAACAGGGTAATGGCGGCATTGTTCGATTGCGGTTCGCGGAAGGCGGGTACGCCGTTGGAGATTGCCTCCACGCCGGTGAGCGCCGTGCAGCCGTTGGCGAAGGCGCCGAGGATGAGAAAAAAGGTCAAATGACCGAGGCTGTGGCCTTCCGCGTAAGCGAGCGTTTCCGCCTGCGGGTCGGCCACCGCGCCGGTGAAAGCATGAAGGATGAGGCCGTAGACGATCATCGCCAGAAAGCTGACGACGAAGATATATGTGGGAATGGCGAACAGGCCGCCTGACTCGCGCAGGCCGCGCAGGTTGGCCAGCATGATGAAAGCCACCGCGAGCAAGCACAGGCCGACGCGATATTGTTCCAACCAGGCGAAGGCCGTGCCCTGCGTCGCCGACGTGATCGCCAGCACGCCCGCCGAGATCGACACCGCGACGGTGAGGACGTAATCGACGAGGAGCGCGGCGGCCGCGGTCAGCCCGGCATATACGCCCAGGTTTTGCCGAGCGACGATATAAGCGCCGCCGCCCGACGGATACGCATGAATGGTCTGCCGATAACTCAGGGCGACGAGCCAGAGAAGCACGGCGATCGCTCCTGAGATCGGCAAGACGTACCAGAACGAGGCGCCCTGCGAGGCGTGCGCCGCCAACGCCAGGACGAGCAAGATTTCCTCAGTGGCATAAGCGGTCGAGGAGAGCGCGTCGGAAGAGAAGACGGCGAGCGCGATGCGTTTGGTCAGGCGTTCGTGGATGGCCTGCGCCGTCGCCAGCGGCCGGCCGACGACCAGGTGCTTGAGGGCTTCCAGCAGCATGAACGGACACTCCGGTACGGTGGGGAATACATTGGTTGTTGCCGACCGCTGTTTTAGCAATCATCCGGCGAGCGGGGACGCTAGTGGACCACGCCACAAGTCATGATGGTGTACCGCCGGGCAAGCGACGGTGGCCGAGATCCTGGAAGCGGTGACCGACCGCGCGGCGCTGGAGCAGGACTTCCACGACCTGAAGGAAGTTCACGGCCTGGGGCAGCAGCAGGTGCGGCACCGCTGGGCCAACGTGGCGGTATACCATCTGAACCTCTGGCTGCACACGCCGATTGAACTGTGGGCCTGGGAGCGGCCGCACGAGCAGTTATGCGACCGCCGATCGAGTCCGTGGGATGATGCGGACCGAAGGCCCTCGCACGCCGACCGACGTAACGCCTTATGCCGCAGCTGCATCCGCGAGGAATTTGAGGCGGCTACAGCGCGGGCGGGTTGACTTAAGGTTTTCTCGGAAAGTGCAGGGAGGACGCGAAACGTAAACAAAACGCGGTCAAACGCCTTATGCGTTCTTCCACGTCGCCACTTGTCCGCTCCGCAGCGCCTGATTCGCCAGGTGCGCGGCCGACGCCCCGCTGACGCCCGCTTCCGCGGGGCAGGTCGGCTTCTTGCGACTCTTGACGCATTCCACCCAGTTGGTTAGGTGCAGCAGTTCACCGTCGGGCTTGTCGTAGAAGTCCTGGCCGCGCTTCGGATTGGTGCCCAGAATTAGTTCTTCCGGCTTGCCCTTGTCGCGTTCCGGGATGAACATCATTCCGCCGCGGTCGAGGTAGAGGGTGCCGTCGGTCCCCTGAAACTCGATGCGCGCCCCGTGCCGCGCGTTGCTGAACGTCCCCTCGAAGTGGGCCTGCAAGCCGTCCTTGTAGGTAAGCAAGGTTTGCACCGTGTCGGGCGTCTGCCAGATATCCTTGCTGACGAACTGGTTGCCGACGCTGGTCGCCTGCAGGGGATGGTCGAGGTCGAGGAACCAATGGGCCACGTCGATGAAGTGGACCATCAGGTCGGTGAAGATACCGCCGCCGAAATCCCAGAACCAGCGCCAGTTGCGAAAGCGGTATTCGTCGAACGGCTGCTCCGGGGCGTTGCCGAGGAACGCCTTCCAATCGACCTTCTTCGGATCGATGTTCAACGGCGTCTTGCGCAGGCGATCGACGTTGCGGTTCCACGACAGGTTGACGCGGACGACCTTGCCGATCTTGCCCTCCTTGAGCATCTCGCGCCCCTTCTCGAAGTGCGGCATCGAGCGCTGCTGCGTGCCGACTTGCACGATGCGTTGATGCTTGTTCTGCGCCTCGATGACGGCCTTGCCTTCCTCCAGCGAGTGGGTCAACGGCTTCTCGACGTACACGTCCTTGCCGGCGGCGCAGGCCTCGACGGTCATCGGTACGTGCCAGTGGTCCGGCGTGCCGATGAGGACGGCGTCGATATCCTTGCGGTCGAGGATTTCCTTGAAGCTCTTGGTCGCCAGCGCCTTGGGGTCGGCGAGCTTGCGGCCCTCGTCCAAGGCGACCTCGTAGACGTCGCAGACGGCGGCGACGCGGACAGTGGGCACCTTGGCGAGCGACTTCATCAGGAAGCGCGTGCGGCCGCCGGTGCCGACGCAGGCGACGTTGAGCGTCTCGTTGGCGCCGAGGACGTTCGCGGCCGGCAGCGCCAACGTAACTAGCCCCGCCGCGGATGTTCGCAGGAAGGAACGCCGGGTGGAAAGGGGAGTCATGGAGAGTCTCCGCGAGGAAGAGGATGGCCAATGTAGCTGTTATAAAAATAGGCTGGTAAGGGGAAGCAGAATCGCAAAAGCACCAGGTTAAGGCCCTCATCAGCCCGAAAGTTGGGCAAATTCCAGTTTCATCTTGATGCCTTTGGGGTACAGGCCGCCAAACACGTTGGCTGGCGGGGTGGGGTGGCGACGAGCGGCGCGATCAACGGGGAGCGTCGAGTAACCGCCGGATCGCGGCCAATCCCAGTTCGGCCACCTGCGACGCCTTATTCTGCCAGAGGTGCGGGTTGAGCAACTCCAGGGACACATAGCCATCGTAGCCGATGGCGCGGAAGCGCTCAAATAAAGGGCCGAGCAGCAGGTCGCCGTCGCCGGGCAGGACGCGGTCGGCGTCGGCGGCGATTTCGCGGGCCACGCCGGCCAGGTCGCACACCTGCACGAAGGCCAGATTGTCGCGCGTCAGTAAGCCGAGGTCCTCGAACTTGCTCGGTCCCGTGTAATAGTGGAACACGTCGAAGTTGACGCCGACGTTTGGCTCCTCGCAATGCGCGACCAGGGCGACGGCGGTATCGAGGCTGGAGCAAAAGGAGTTGCCGCCGCGAAATTCGAGGGCCAGGCGGACGCCGAACCCCGCCGCCCATTGGGCCGCTTGTTTCAGCGACACGACGGCCCGTTCGAGGTCGATTTGCTCGACTTTGCCCACGAAGTCGGCGACGACGAGCATGGTATCGATGCCGAACTGCTGGCACAGATCGAGCCGGCGGCGGAAGTGATCGTAATGCGCCTTGCGCTGCTCCCCTTGAGACAGGAGCAAGCCGCCCTGGTACGATGCGGCGGCGAGTGTCATGTTTCGATCCGCGAGCAATTGGCGGGTGG
>JBBSES010000220.1:0-7480 GCA_038239465.1 Gemmatales bacterium | reverse complement strand
CCGAAGCCGATGCCGACGCCTCTCAGCTGGGAACGTTGGAGGCGGATATTGGCCAGCAATTCCGGCACGGCGGCGGTGATTTGCCGGCGAATTCCCTCGGCGCCGGCCGCCACATCGACGGCGCCGCGCCACAGGCCGGCCAGGGTGCCGTCGCCCGGACCAAGGCCCAATTGCAGTTTCGTGCCGCCGATCTCGATGCCGAGATACATATCAGCGCAGCCCCTTGCTTTTCAGGAGCGCGTCGGACCAGGCCGCCTGCTCGGACGTGAGTGCCACTTCCGGTTCCGCGCGATAGTCGATGGAGCGGTCGTAGGCGGCGCGGTCGTAGCCTGCTTCGAGGACTTGTTGCAAATCCAGGACGGCGTCGGCGTCTCCGTGCTTCAGGGGAATCGTTATGGAAGGGAGTCGATGTTGCATGAAGATGCGCCATACCGAACCGCGCGGCCGGTGATCGACGCGAGAAACGTGGACGATGTAGTCGTAAGGCAATTGGACTTCCGGCAGGAGTGAACGGCCACCGCGGAGTAAGTCGATTTCCACCCAATGGCTCGGCGAGTGGAGAACATCCGTGCGCTTCTCCTCGTAGCTCTGGCGTCCGGCGGACCCCGCGATTTTGTTGGTCGGGCTAACGACTTCCAGGACCGTCACTACGCCCCGATCGACGCGATCGACGATTTCGAGACGCGATTCATGAATCTCTTCATCGCTCACGGTGATGTACGTTTCCGGTTCGGCCACCTGCGCCGCGGACGCGCTGGAAGGGAGCGCTTGTCCCGCGATGGGACGCGGCCGCTCGCCAATGCGGATATCGGGAATCCGCAAGGTTCTGGCCGGGTCGTCGCCTGTGGAGACATACACGCGCTCTTCGATGCGAACGTAATAATTTGGTCCCACGGCCCGCGTCAGCAGTGCGCGGGCCACGCCGATGATTTCATTGTGTACATCAGGCCACAGCCCCGGATCCTCGAGATACGGATCCATGCCGGGAAACGGCGAGGGCATCGCTTGCTCCTTTAACTCAGCGACACGCGCTTGTGCATGTTATCGACGACCCAATGAAACGCCGTCAAATGCAACGACTCCACGATACCCATATCGTCCAGATCGACGTGCAAGCCCGAATGCGCCATGTTGCGCAGCTTGCCGCCGTCGAAGCCGGTGCAGCCATAGGTTTTCATGCCATGTTGATTGGCCCACTCGACGGCGCGCAGTATGTTCGGGCTGTTGCCGGAACCGCTGACGGCGATGAGCAGGTCGCCCGGCTGCGCCAGGTTCTTGAGTTGTTCGAGGAAGACGCGGTCGAAGCCTTCGTCGTTGCCCCAGGCGAGGATGTAGGGCGTGTTGTCGGTCAGGCTAATGACGCGGAGGCGCTTCTTGGTGTCGTCGTCGAAATCCTGGCGGCGCAGGGTGCCCTTGCCGAGGTCTTCGCAGAAGTGAGAGCAGTTGGAACCGCTGCCGCCGTTGCCGCAGAGGAAGACGGTGCGGCCATTGCGATAGCAGTCGTCGATGGCGTCGGCCAGGGCGTGGACCTCGGCCACGTCGAGGCGCAGCAGTTCTTGAGCCACCCGTTCCATGAAGGGCCGCACGTCCAGCTTCGCTCCGAGCATCGGCACTCCTCCCATTGGTGAGCATTATCACAAAAGTAATCTAGCAAGCGCGACGACGGGCCACCAGCGGACCTCGCCTTGACCGGCGGCGCGGGCGAGCGATACCATCGCGCGGCCTAGCCTCCCTCACGGAAAGGATGCCGTCGTGGACACCGCCACGCTTACCTCTCGGGCCCCGCTTACGCAGGCCGCCGCGTCGGGCCATTGGGTTCGTGTCGCCGCCGTTTATGGGGCGCCCTGTCTCGTGGTGATGGCCGCGCTATTCGTCGCCGGCATCGATTATGGCCGTTTCTTGCACGACCATCGGCATCTTTGGACCGGGACCATCCACGATCGACATGCGCATTACGTGACGGCCGTGAATCTCGCGCTAGACCTGCGCGGGGGCGACCCGCGGGCCTTCCTTCATGACTTCGACGGCGCCCGCGTCTGGCCGCCGTTGCATGGGCTTCTGGTCGCGTCGGTATTGACCGTCACCGGCCTCGATTATCGCCTGGGGGTCTTGCCCAACGTGCTGGCCTATGGCGCCACGGTATTGCTCGGCTTCCTCATCGCCCGCCGGGCTGTCACGCGCGGGGGCAACCTCGCGGGGTTCGTCGCGGCCTTGTTCATCCTGACCAATCCGGCCTTCCGCGCCTTCGCCACCGATTACATGCTCGAAAGCCTCGGTGCCTGCTTGACGCTCCTCGCGCTTTACTTATATGTGGTCACGGTCCAGGGTACATCGTCAACCAACGGGCGCTGGCTCGGCCTGGCGCTGACGGCCCTCTTCTTGACCAAGTACAATTATTGGTCCCTCGTTATCTTCGCATTGGTCGCCGCCGAGTTGACGACGCGACCGCGCATTTATTGGCAAATGTTCGCGGATGTCTTTGCGACTTTGGATACGAGAAGCTGGCTGAATGCTCAGCTTCGTCAACCGCTCAATTACGTGCTCGTCGCTGTCTTGGCCGTGCTGACTCTTGTAATGACAACCGGGGGCACCTCTCTCCAAATCGCCGGCCTTTCCATCTCATTGCACACGCAACACAACCTGATCCATATCGCTTACGCCATCGTCTGGCTACGCATATTTCTTTGGTGGCGGCGCGAGCGCGGCGACGTATTGCCCCGGCTCGACGAACGAGCGCGGCCCCTCCTGGCGTGGCATGTGATTCCGGTAACGGTATGGTTCTTATTGCCCAAGCGCTTGAGCTATTTCCTATGGTATCTCAGTCCCGCCAACACGGGTGAAGTGCCGCACTACAGTCTCAAGCAGAGTCTCGGTTTCTACATCCCTTGCCTGACGGACGACTACGGCGGCGGCGTGGTCCTGACGTGCTTGACGGTAGCGCTCACCGTCCTGGCCTTCCTATCGTTCAAGCGATTGCGGCCGGGCGGCCGGGTGCTACTTTGCTTCCTCATCATCGCCCTGGTATTGACGCTGCATCATCCCAATCGCAAGAGCCGCTATGTCCATTCGTGGGTAGCGGTCGGCTGGGTGACGGCGGGCATTGGGCTAGCGCGACTCGTCAATGGGAGGGCGACGCGCCGTTGGGCCTGGGGCCGCCCGTGGCTAACGGCCGCGACGCTCGGCGGCTTGAGTGCCGTCTGCTTGCCACAACTCGCGGAAGCCGCCCGCGCGCCCGAGGGCGGCGTGCAGCCGCGCTTGCCGAGCAGCCTGGAATTGACCGACCGCTATCTCCCCGCCTTGGCCGACGCCCGACGGCCAACAGTCCTGGCGACCCTGCCGATGAAGTTCCTGTGTCAGTGGGCCTACCTCGAATGCTATGGCCGGGCGCGTCCCCTCGAAACGGATATCCGCGGCTACGAGGCCAAGCCGGAAGGCGACGCCGACGCCTTCACGCGCTGGCTGGAAACGACTTCTTGCGATACGCTCGTTTTCATCGATGTTCCGCCTGGTTCAGCGTTTTACGAACATGTGCCGATCTGCGAACCCTACGACCGGCTGCGCGATTTGTTGGATGGCCAAACGCGGTTTCGTATCGCGGCGCGCTACTACTTGCCGGAGTACGGCTGCACCGTGTCGATATGGAAGCCGTGAGGCGGGATTCCGGCGGTAGGGTTCGATAGAATACCGTCGTCTTCGTTTTCGCAATCCGAGGATCGGCCATGTCCGCGACACGAGCGATTCACCGCTTCACCGTCGATGACTACGAGCAGATGATCGAGTACGGCATCCTCAACGAGAATCACCGCGTCGAACTCATTCGCGGGGAGATCGTCGATAAAATGTCTATCGGCGAACGCCATGGGGCTTGTGTGAAACGGCTAAACGAGCTGTTCTTCACGCTCTCGAGCAAGCGCGTAACTGTAAGTATTCAAGACCCCATTCGGCTGGCGGACAGCGAGCCGGAACCGGATGTCGCGTTACTGCAACACCGGGCCGATTATTATCTGAAAGCCAAACCTCGCCCCAACGACGTTTTGCTCGTAATCGAGGTAGCCGACACCACGCTCGATTACGACCGCGAGGTCAAAGGGCCGATGTACGCGGAGGCCGGCATCCGGGAATACTGGATCGTCAACCTCGTGGACGATTGCCTCGAAGTCCATCGCCAGCCCTCCCCATCGGCGCAATTCGCCGATGTACGGACGCTGCTTCGTGGACAAACGATCGACATCCTCGCCTTGCCCGGACTCGTCATTTCGGTGGACGACATGCTCTGACGGCCGCGCTCTCCTTCGGTACAATGACTTGATACCTGTACCGCACGGAGACCGTCATGCCTCGCGACCTGATCCTCGGCACGGCCGGCCATATCGACCACGGCAAGACCTCTCTCGTCAAGGCGCTCACCGGCATCGATTGCGACCGCTTGCCCGAGGAAAAGGAACGCGGCATCACCATCGACATCGGCTTCGCCACCCTCGATCTGGGCGACTACCGCCTCGGCATCGTGGACGTGCCCGGCCACGAACGCTTCATTAAAAACATGCTCGCCGGCGCCACCGGCATCGACCTCGCCATCCTCGTCATCGCCGCCGACGATTCCATCATGCCGCAGACGCGAGAGCATCTCGAAATCTTGCGCCTGCTCGGCCTCCGCGTCGGCGTCATTGCCTTGACCAAGTGCGACCTAGTGGACGATACCACCCGCGAAGTGGTCGAGCTGGAAATCCGCGATCTAACGCGCGGCACCTTCCTCGAAAACGCCCCGATCATCGCTACTTCAGCGCAGAGCGGCGTCGGCATACCGGAGTTAAAAGCGGCTCTCATTCGATGCTGCGAACAGGTGGTCAGCGAAGTCACTGGCGCCAAGTCGCATCCGTGGTTTCGCCTAGCCATCGACCGCTCGTTCATCGTCCAGGGGCACGGCACGGTGATCACGGGTTCGGTCACGTCGGGGTCGCTTAAGGTGGGCGACGAGTTGGACTGGCTGCCGCGCGGCGAACGGGTGCGCGTGCGTTCGCTGCAAAACCACGACCGGCCAATGGAGGAAGTGCATCACGGCCAACGCGCGGCCATTAACCTGGCGGGCGTGCCTCACGAAAACGTCGTCCGCGGGCAGGAGTTGGCGACGCCGGGCTACTTGTTGCCGTCGCGCGTTTTGACGGTGCGCCTGCACTGCCTCGCCGACGCGCGCCGGCCGCTCAAGCATCGGGCGCCCGTCCGCTTTCACATCGGCACGGCCGAGATCATGGGCAGCGTCTCGCTCCTCGATTGCGATAGCATCGCCCCCGGCGGCTGGGGGCTGGCACAAGTGTTCCTCGACGAACCGGCGACGGCGACGTGGGGCCAGCCGTTCGTCGTCCGCGGCCCATCGGCGACGCAAACGCTGGGCGGCGGCCAAGTGCTGCAGCCGGCGGCCAAGAAGATTCGCCGGCGGCATGTGGAAATACTCGAGCGCGTGGAGAAATTATGGACGGGTGACGCCGAGCAGCGCGTGCTGGCCGTCGCCTGGTTCGGCGGCTTTCGCGGCTTCACGCCGGCCGACCTGGTGCGCGGCGCCGGCCTCGTGCCCGAGCATGCCGAGGAATTGATCGCCACGCTCAAAGTGCGCGGGGACCTCGTCGATGTCGATCTCGGCCCGGCGCGCCGCCAGCTGCTTCATACCGACATGATGAAGGAGTTGGACAATCGTCTGTTGCAAGCCCTGGGACGTCTGCACGCCGAGTTTCCATTGATGTCGGGCCACGACCGGCAGAAGGTGCAATCGCACCTCGACTACGTCGGCGACGCGGCGCTGGTGCAAGGCGCGGTCGATCGATTGATCCGGCAAAAGCGCGTCGTCGGCGACGCGCGGCGGATTGGCCGAGCCGACTTCAAGCCGAAGTTGAGCAACAATCAGCTGCGGCTGAAGGAAAAGATCGTCGCCAGCTACCGCGAGGCCGGGTTTCAACCGCCCGAGCCGGCGAGCTTCGCGGCGCAGGCGGGCGGCAACGCGGCCAACGTCAAGGATCTCTTCGACCTGTGCGTGGCCGAGGGGCATCTGGTGCATATCCGCGACGATATCTTCCTCTACGCCGATGCCGAAAGTCGTATGCGCACTCTCATTCAGGAACGATTGACAGCGGGCGACGGCATGACGGTGGCGGAGATCCGCGACTTGCTGGGCACGACGCGCAAATTCGCGGTGCCATTGTGCGAATACCTGGACGCGGCGGGCGTGACGCGCCGCGAGGGAGACGTGCGCTTGCTGGGGCAAGTGTGACGCGGCGACGGAAAAACCCACGGGCGATATCGGCCGTGGGTTATCCGTTGACTTGGTCGGTATGCCGGCGCCTACGACTTTTTGGCGGGTTTCTTGGCGGCTTTCTTGGCCGCCTCCGGCTCCGGTTCCTTGGCCTCCGGCTTCTTGGCCGCCTTCTTCTTGCCGAAGATGGCGTCGTAGCCCTCGGCGAAGTTTTTGGTTTCGGCCAGGCCGATGCGAATGATGCTCACGAACCTACCTCCGTAATGCTCTTCCAAAAACCGCATCACCCCGGTCTTGCCCGTGCGACCGGCGGGCGCCGCGAACCGTGCCGCCCGGCCGCGCCTTCGCGGCCCCGTCCCTGGCAGATGCAGTGTAAATCGCGCGGTCTCTCCTGTCACGATCAGAATATGCGTTATGCCCGGCTTCGTCCCGCGTTGGCCGAGCGCCCGCGCCTGCGCCATCAATTCCAGCGGCCGGCGAGGTCGCGTTCGACGATGGACGGCCGGACCACGGCGAGCGCCTCCTCACGGGCCATTTGGTAGATCGCTTGCTGGGCCTGCCACAACAGCGGGTGGGCCGGCCAGGCGGCCAGGGGCACGGCCACGAACGCGTTGGCGGGGACGGCGGGCGGGTGGGGAATCGGCGTAGTCATGGTGAACGAAAATCGGTTGCGATTCATGAGGTGTACCTCCGCTCGGGACGCCCTCGCCGGGACGTGTTCCCCGCGCTGGCTCGGAAGTTTATCGACGACGGTTAGAAGGACTTATCGAACCGGCCGAGGCGGAAAACGTAGACGGGGTAAGCTGGTTTAGGCGAAATTGTCGGGGAAGGGCCGATAAAATCGTTGCAATCGGTAGGTTGGACGGTCTATAATTCCCCCCACGGCCGGGGCAAGCCCGATGGACGGGCTTCCGGCGACATCCGGAGGAGGGCCGGCACGACGTTCGGCCTCAGCAAAAGGAGTCTTTTCATGTCCAGCACGCTGATGATGGAGCGGACGGGAATGGCGATGCCCGGTATGGGCGTCCCCGGCATGGGCACGTCCTCGATGGGATCGCCGACCGGAGTGCCGGTCGGGACCAACTGGATGATGGTGCCGCGCTGCACGTTCAAGGTCGAGAAGTGCAACGGCGGCGTGAAGTTTACCTGTTCGTGCGAAGACAAGATGGCCTGCAGCATGGTGCAGAACCTTTGCACGATGCTCGCCGGCGGCATGTGCGGCTGCTCCGTCATGTT
>JBBSES010000219.1:0-7524 GCA_038239465.1 Gemmatales bacterium | reverse complement strand
GGGCCGCGGCGGCGGTCCGGACAAGACCATCCTCAATTCGCCGCGCTTCTTGCACGATGCCGGCTACCGCATGGTGTGCGCCTACATGCACCCGCCGGCCGATCCCGGGTTCGACGTGCTGCGCGCCAAGGCCGAAGCCGCGGGGGCGCCGCTGCTGTCGATCCCCGACCGCGGCCCGTGGGATTGGCGCGTGATCGGCACTCTGCTTGGCATCTGCCGCCGCGAGCGCGTCCGCATCTGGCACGGGCACGACTATAAGAGCAATGCCCTCGGGTTGCTGCTGCGGCGCTTCTGGCCGATGCGCATGGTGACGACCGTTCACGGCTGGGTGAAGCAAACACGAAGGACGCCGCTCTACTACGGCATCGATCGGTTCTGTCTGCGCGGCTACGAAAAAGTGCTGTGCGTCTCGCCGGATTTGCGCGATGAGTGCCGCGCCAGCGGCGTGCGCGACGATCGTTGCCTGCTGATCGAAAACGGCATCGACACCCATGAATTCGCGCGGCGGCAGACACTCGACGAGGCCAAGGCAGGTTTAGGCATCGCGCCGCATCGCCTCGTCATCGGCGCGGCGGGGAGACTTTCGGCAGAAAAAGGCTTCGATTTGTTGATCCGCGGCGTCGATCGCCTCTTGCGACGCGGACACGACGCGGAACTTCTCATCCTCGGCGAAGGCGACGAATCGACGCATTTACAAGTATTGATCGATGATCTCGGTCAGCGTGAGCGCATTCGTCTCCTGGGCCACCGCGCCGACTTGCGGCCCGTGTACGAGGCGATGGACGTCTTCGCGCTGAGCAGCCTGCGCGAGGGATTGCCGAACGTGCTGCTGGAAGCGATGGCGCTGGAAGTACCCGTCGTGGCCAGCGCCATTGCCGGCATACCTCGGCTGGTACGGGACGGCGGCAATGGTCTTCTCGTCCCCGCCGGCAGTCTTGACGCTCTTGAAAGTGCCCTCGACTTGTTGCTGCGCGAACCGATGTTGCGCCGACGGCTCGGCGCGGCGGGCCGGCAAACCGTAACGAGCGATTATAGTTTCGCGCGGCGCATGGAGCGCTTGCGCGGCATCTACGACGCCTTATTGGTCGCCGATTGACCGTTTCACCCCAACGCCAGGATAACCATGAACATCACCCTTGCGCCTCCTGCCTCGGCCTTGCGGGTTCTCACCCACGAGCGCCCCGAATTGGCCGACTGCGTGCCGCGCTTGACGGAATACGCGGCGCAAAGCGCGCAGCTACCGCTAAGCCGGCATCCCGGCTGGCTGCACGTTCTGCAGCGCGGGCTGCATCACGACGTCTACTGCCTGGAAGCGGTGGAGGACGGTCGGACGCGCGGCTTCTTGCCGTTGGCGTTCGTCCGCAGCCTGCTTTTTGGCCGTTTTCTCGTCAGTCTTCCCTACCTCAACGGCGGCGGCGTCTGGGCGGACGACGACCGCGTGGCCCGGCTTTTGATCGACCGTGCCCTAGAAATGGCCGACAACCTTCGCGTCCGCTATTTGGAACTCCGCCACGAACGGCCCGTCGAGCATCCGGCGCTGACCGCCCGCATGAGCAGCAAGGTCCACATGCGGCTTGCGCTGCCGTCGTTCGTCGGCAACCTGTGGGACCAACTGCCGTCCAAGGTCCGCAACCAGGTGCGCAAGGGGCAGAAGAATGGCCTGACGGTGGCCTGGGGCGGCCGCGAGTTGCTGCCGGAGTTCTACGCCGTCTTCAGCACGACGATGCGAGACCTGGGCACGCCCGTGTATGGCCGGCGCCTGTTCGACCAGATGCTGCGGCAGTTTCCGGGACAAGCCGAGTTATGCGTCCTGAGTGGCCCCGAAGGGCCGGTGTCCGCGGCGCTGCTGATGCACGGCCGCGGCGTCACGGAGGTGCCGAGCGCCGCCTGCCTGCGCCAGCATCATCCAACGTGTGCGAATATGTTGATGTATTGGCACCTGCTCGAGCGCGCGGTGCAGCGCCAGCAAGAAGTCTTCGACTTCGGCCGCTCCACCATCGAG
The DNA here is from genome assembly GCA_038239465.1 of Gemmatales bacterium. Classification (GTDB taxonomy): domain Bacteria; phylum Planctomycetota; class Planctomycetia; order Gemmatales; family Gemmataceae; genus JBBSES01. The sequence continues at coordinate 5,522 of JBBSES010000219.1, read as the reverse complement.
GGCAACACCTATCGCTTCAAGAAGCAGTGGGGCGCCCAACCCGAGGCCGCGGTGTGGCAATACTACGTCCGCGAGGGCAGCATCGCCGACATGCGGCCCGACAACCCGCGCTACCAGCGGGCCATCTCGGTTTGGCAGCGCTTGCCCGTAGCGTTGACTTGCTGGATCGGCCCGCCCATCGTGCGCGGCATTCCATGAAGTTGTCGAAACGTTCGCTTCGGTTAGCGCCGCGCTCCGCCGGGGCGCTAACCGGCGGCAACAATTGTCGAGGACGGATGCGTCGCGCGATCCGCCTGGCAGCGCGGAATCGGCAAGAAAAATAGGGCGCCGCGGTGGACGCCGCGATACCCGGCCGGATCCGGCATCGGATGTGCGGTAGTGGTTTCGCTCTTACGGATGTTCGGGATGGGCATCCGCCCTTTTTACGTTATGCAAGGAGGACGGTCATGAAAAAGCTGATGGGCGTGCTGTCGGCCCTGGTCCTGTGGGCCGGATCGGCGAGCGCAGAAACGATTCACTTCGCGTTCGACGGCAACGACGCGGCCAACGCGCAAGTGAATTTCAATCGAGACGACGGCAGCTTTTATTTCAGCCCGCAAAACGCGGCCAATTTCCACATTAGCGGCGTGCAGGCTGGTTCGGCCGCCACGATGGCTGGGCTATTGAGCCTTAACGGCACAATCGGCGGCACCTTCGTCGTGGACCGGGACAACATTCATACCTCCACCGATTCGTACACCGGCGACGTGACGCAGTCGGCCGCCGTGACGAGCCAGAGCGCTTACTTCAACATCGACGACGGCTTGGGCCACACGTTTACCTCGACGTTGAACTTCAACTCCATTTCCGTGACGAATACGAGCGATGGGTTTTCGGACGAAGGCAAGATCGTCACCCGCGGTCAGGTGACGCTGTCCAACTTCGTTTACGACGGCTCCAATGCCGGCCTGCTTTCCCTGGCCGAAAACAATCGCGGCAACGCCATCGTGAGTTTCACCTTCGGTCACACTGGCGAATCCGATATCCTACCTTCCGTCGTCACCCTTAGCTATTTGACGCACTTCGACTCGGACCATCCCGACGATCCCCATCAGGTGCAAACCTCTTTCTCGGGCAGCGTGGCCTCGGCCGCTCCCGTGCCCGGTTCCTGGCTGATGCTGGCCACCGGCACGATGCTGATCGGCGGCGTCGGCGCGATTCGGCGTCGTCGTTTGCTCATGCTGGCGTAACGGCCGGCCTCGGCTAACGCAATCGTGGCGGCGCTTCGGGCTTGGTTCCGAAGTGCCGTCGTTTCGCGTGGTCTACGCTTCTTCGAAGCGTCGCTAACCAGTCTCTTAACAGGACGACACCTATGCGCAGACGGCTCAATCTCCGCTGGCTGGCAGGCTCCCTGGTCGTGCTGGCGCTGGTCGCGGTGGGCATTCATTTCCTGCACGGATATCAGGTGCGGCGCAACGCCGGGGCGCTGCTGGCGCTTGCCGACGGCGCCGAGCGCGACGGCGACTGGACGGCGGCGCGGGCGCACCTGGAACACTACCTGGCTCTGGCGCCGCGCGATACCGATGCGCCGGCGCGGCTAGCGCTGCTTCAGGAAAAGCAGGCGGCGTCGAACCCCGAGCGCATAGCGGCCTTCTTCGCGCTGGAGCGCGTCCTGCGGCAACAGCCCGAGCGCGAGGACGTGCGCCGGCGGTTGGCGACCGCGGCCATGACGCTGCGGCGACACGGCGACGCGCGCGATCATTTGCTGCTGCTGGTCGAGGCACACCCGGAAGACGCCGATTTGATGGACCAGCTCGGTCAGTGCGAAGAGGGGACGACTCGCTTCGCCGAGGCCGCGCTGTGTTACGAGCGCTCCATCCGCCAGGCGCCCCAGCGACTCGAGACCGCCACTCGGCTGGCGGCGTTGTTGCGTAAACGACTGCAGCGGCCCGAGGATGCCGACCGGGTCATGACCGCGCTGGTGGAGGCGAACCCCACAGCCACGGCGGCTTACCTGGCCCGCGCTCGCTATCGGCAACAGCACGGCGCGCTCATCGAAGCCGCCACCGACGCGGCCCTGGCACGGCGCCTGGCGCCCGACGACGCGGAAGTTTTGCTCCTGTCCGCGGAAATGGACCTCGCCGGCCGGCGCTTGGCGGAAGCCGGCGCCACGCTGGATCATGCGTTATCGCTGCATCCCGAGCATGGCCGGCTGCTGCTGTGCGCGGCGCTTCGGGAGATGCAACAGGGCCGGCGCGCGCAAGCCGTGGATCGCGCTCGCCGCGCCTTGCAGGCAGCGGGCGAGGACGCGCAACTCATGTGGCAGGCCGCCGATTTGCTGATCGAGGCCCGCGAAATCGCCGAGGCTCGGATCGTGCTGGCGCGGCTGGAGAAGCGTGCGCTGCCGCGCGCCTCGGTCGATTTCCTGCGCGGCCGTGCTTGCGTCGTTGAGGAGAAATGGGCCGAGGGACGGCGCTTGCTCGAAAGCGTCCGCGCCAAACTGACCGGCGTTCCCGATCTTTTGAAACGAGCTCATTTGCTTCTGGCGACCTGCCATCAACGGCTCGGCGATCCCGAAAAAGAAGTGGCGGCCTACCGGGCGGCGTTGGCCCTCGATCCGGCGTGGCAGCCGGCGCGCCTGGGCTTGGCTGGAGCCACCGCTGCCGCCGGACACGCGGACGAGGCATTCGCCCTATGCGAGAAGCTGGCCGACACGTCGCCGGAGATGCGCTTGCTCGCCGCTCGCTTACTGCTGGTGCGAACGGCCCGGGCGCCGGCGGCGCGGCGCGACTGGAAAGCCGTCGAGCGCTATTTGGACGACAGCGCGGCCGAGGTAAAGAAACGCCCCGAGTGGACACTGCTGCGCGTCGAAACGCTCCTCGCTCAGGATCACAACGACGACGCGCGCAAGACGCTGGACGCGGCCCGAGCCGAGCAGCCGAAGCAGGTGGATTTTCGCCTTGCGCTGGCGGCGTTCGCCGTGCGCGAGAAACGGTTCGACCAAGCGACGGTACTTCTCGACGAGGCCGAACGCGACCTGGGGGACCTGGTCGATATCCGCCTGGCGCGGGCCGCTCTCGGAAATGACGCGACGGGCAATGAAACGCACGCACGCCTGGAAAAGCTGGCGGAAAACGTCAATGGCTACGCAACGGCGGACAGGGCACGGTTGTTCCTGGGGCTAGGCAAGACGGCGGCGCGGGCCGATGGATTGGCGCTTTCGCGGAAGCTGTACGCGCGGGCGGCCGCGCTGTTGCCCAACGACCTGGAAGTTCGGTTGAAGCTCTTTCAACTGGCCGCGCGCGAGCGGGACGCGGCGGCCGCCCTTCAATTGCAGGATGAGATGCGCCGTATTGAGGGGGACGACGGCGCCCTCTGGCGTTTCGCCGACGCCGTGCGGCGCACGCGCTTCGGCGCGGCGGAGGATGCCGCCAACCTCAAGGAGGCGCGGCTGCAACTGAAAACGGCCGCCCAGGCGCGGCCTCACTGGGCGCCGCTGGCCTTGCTCGACGCCGAATTGTGCGAGCGCGAAGGCGATCTCGACGCGGCCATCGAGCAGTACAAGCACGCGATCGCGCTCGGCGAGCGCCAGCCGGGCATGGTGCGCCGCGTCGTGCAATTGTTGCACGAACGCCGCCGCTATGCAGAAACTCAGGAAGTGTTGCGCGGCTTGCAAGAGCAGGCGCCGCTTTCAGGCAACCTCGAACGCCTGGCTGCGGAGGTGTCGCTGCTGAACAAGAGCGCCCCGGAAGAGACGCTGGAAATGGCCCGCAAAGCCGTCGCCGCCGAGCCGAACGACGCGCGCAATCAACTCTGGCTGGGCCAGATGTTGGCGGCGCTCGACCGGCGCCCGGAGGCCGAGAAGGCGTATCGGAGGGCGCTGGAATTAAAGCCAGACGCCGCCGACGCCTGGGTCCACTGGATCCTCTTCCAGACGCGGACGGGGCAAAAGCAAGCGGCGGAAACGAGTCGCGCGGAAGCGGCGCGGGCGCTCGGCCAGGCGTTCACGCCGGGATTGCAGGCGATCTGCTGGGAAGCGCTGGGCGACCGCGGTCGGGCGCTGGCGTCGTATGCCGAAGCGTTAAAAGCGTCGCCGGGGGACGCCGCGCTGCTTCGAGAAGCGGCGCTGTTTCACCTGCGTGCCGGCGAGTTGGCCGCGGCGCACGGCCATTTGCGAAACCTGATCGCAGGCCAGGCCGCGGAGGGGACCGCGCGCTGGGCGCGGCGCACCCTGGCGCTGAGCCTGGCGGCCACGGGCGACTTCGCCCGGTCGAAGGAAGCGCTGGCTTTGATGGACGAGAACGTGCGTCGGCCGACGCCGGCCATCGAGGATCAGCGGGCGCGTGCCCTCGTCCTGGCGCTGCGGCCGGGCAAGCAGCGCGAAGCGATCGCGGCGCTAGAGCAGTCGTTCGCCAAGGCGCCGGCCTCGCCAGAGGAGCGCTTTCTGTTGGCCCGGTTGTACGAGGCGGAACGCGATTGGCCGCAGGCGCGCAATCACTTGCTCGACGTGTTGACCGCCGGCGAGGGCAAGAACGCCCTGCATATCGCCTACTTCGTGGAAGCCCTGCTGCGGCACGACAACGTTGAGGAGGCGGCCGTCTGGCAAGAGAAATTGACTGCGGTCGAGCCGCGTAGTTGGCGCACCGCGGAAGCCGCCGCCCGGTTGCGCGTGCGGCAGGGCAAGGCGGCGGAAGCCGTGCAACTGCTGCAAAAACGCCTGAAAGCCAACGCCGCGGAGATTCTCCCGTCGGCGCTGCTGCTGGATCAGCTGGGGCAGACGGACGCGGCTGAGGCGCTGTATCGGCAGGCGATGAAGGCGTCGAAGCGGCCGGACGCGGCACTGGCGTTGGCCGCCCACCTGTCGCGGCGCGGCAAGGGAGCGGAAGCGCTCGACCTGTGCGAGGGAGTGGCGGCGCAACTGCCGGCCGAGGCGCTGGCCGGCGTCGTGGCCGGCGTGGTCCGTACCGCCAACGGCAACGCGGCCGACGCCGCGCGCGCCGAGCGCTGGCTCAAGGCCGCCCTGGCCGCCAAGCCGCGTTCGCCGGCCTTGCTGCTGGCGCTGGCCGACCTGCACGACCAACGGGAGCAACTGGACCAGGCGCAGGCGACCTACCGAGAAGTGCTTAAAATCGAGCCGAATAACGCCATCGCCTGCAACAACCTGGCCGTGATGCTCGCCCTGCAGGACAAGGGCGCCGAGGCGAAGGAGTTGACTGGCCGCGCCCTCGATGTGGCCGGCCCCACGCCGTTCCTTCTGGACACGCGGGCGCTGGCGCACATGGCGCTGGGCCAGCACGAACAAGCCGTCACCGACCTCGAAGAAGCGCTGGCGCGACAACCCACCGGCACGCGCTATTACCATCTAGCGCGGGCGTACCAGTCGCAAAAGAATCGCGGCGGCGCGGCGGCGGCGCTGCGCAAGGCCAAGTCGCTGGGTCTAACCGCGGCGGCGCTGCATCCGCTGGAGCGGAAGGCATACGCGGCACTGGTGGCGGAGCATGAGGAGCGGTAATATCGAACCGTTTAGCGACGCTTCGGAGAAG
>JBBSES010000218.1:0-7528 GCA_038239465.1 Gemmatales bacterium | reverse complement strand
TATTTCGTCAGCTATTACGACTATTACCAGCCCGAGGCGTATATCCCGCAGCGCGATATCTATATCGAAAAAGACGCGCTTATCAACGAGAACATCGACCGTTTGCGTCTCGCCGCCACCAGCGCGCTCGTGAGCCGCGAGGATGTCATCATCGTGGCGAGCGTATCGTGCATCTATGGCCTCGGATCGCCGAGTGACTACAAGCGCATGATGATCCATTTGCCCAAGGGATCGTCCATCGAACGCGATCAATTGTTGTTGAAGCTGGTGGACATCCAGTATAAACGCAACGACGTGGCCTTCGAGCGCGGCACCTTCCGCGTGCGCGGCGACGTGGTGGAAGTCTGGCCGGCCCACGAGGAGTTCGGCTTCCGTATCGAACTGTTCGGCGATGATATCGACGCCCTCGCTTACATCAATCCAACGACGGGAGAAACGCTGCGCCAAGTCGATGAAGTATACATCTACCCGGCCAAGCACTTCGTCACGCCGGAAGAGCGGACGCGCGAGGCGGTCGAGGGTATCCGCGGCGAACTGGAAACGCGCCTGGAGCAATTCAAGAAAGAAGGCAAGCTGTTGGAAGCGCAGCGCCTGGGTGCGCGGACGCGCTACGACATGGAAATGCTTCTCGAAGTCGGCCACTGCAACGGCGTCGAGAACTACGCGCGCTGGTTTAGCGGCCGGCAACCGGGCGAACCGCCGTATACGCTGCTCGACTTCTTCCCCGAAGATTTCCTCATGGTCGTGGACGAATCGCACGTGACGTTGCCGCAGGTGCGCGGCATGTTCGCCGGCGATCACAGCCGCAAGCTCACCCTGGTCGAGCACGGCTTTCGCCTGCCCAGCGCCATGGACAATCGGCCGTTGCGCTTCGACGAATGGGAGAAACGCCTCAAACAAGCGCTGTTCATGTCGGCCACCCCGAGCGCTTATGAGCTAGAGCGCACCGGCGGCGAGGTGGTCGAGCAGGTCATTCGGCCGACGGGCCTGGTCGATCCGGTGCTGCACATCAAGCCGGCGCGCGGCCAGGTGCCCGACCTCATCGAGGAAATCAAGAAGCGCGTGGCGATGAAAGAACGCGTGCTAGTGACGACGTTGACCAAACGTTTAGCGGAAGACCTGAGCGCCTTCTTCCGCGAGGCCGGCCTGCGCGGCAAATGGCTGCACTCCGAAATGGACGCCATCGAGCGCGTGCAGGTGCTGCGCGAACTGCGCGAAGGCGGCTTCGACGTGCTGGTCGGCGTCAACCTCTTGCGCGAGGGCCTCGACTTGCCCGAAGTGTCGCTGGTGGCCATCCTCGACGCCGACAAGGAAGGCTTCTTGCGTAGCGGCACGTCGCTCATCCAAACGATTGGCCGGGCGGCGCGCAACGTCAACGCCGAGGTCATCCTCTACGCCGACAAAGTGACCGACTCGATGCAGCGGGCGATGGACGAAACCGAGCGGCGCCGCGTCTTGCAGCTGGCATATAACGCCGAACACAACATTACGCCGGAGACGGTACGCAGCGCCATCGGCATGGGTATCGAGGAGGAAATCGAGGCGCGCAAACTGGCCGCCGAAGCCGCGGGCCAACCGGCGGAGAGCTACGTGACGCAGGAGTATTTGGAGGAACTGCACAACGAGATGCTCGCCGCCGCCGCCAACCTGGAGTTCGAGCGCGCGGCGCAACTGCGGGACCGCATTGGGCAATTGAAGGGGGAGAAGACGGCGGCGCCGCAGGTGAAGAAGGGACGACGGGGACGGCGGCGATGACTTATTTGAAAGGCGGAATGGCTGAGGGCAGCCCGACACGCATGAAGAAGTGGCCGAACCCCTGGAAAAAATGTTCGAGATACGGCGACTGCAAGCGCCATCGCGGGCCGACCGCCACGGAATGCCGAAGGAGGTAGGCGAACGGCAAGCTCACGATCTGACGAAAAGTGACGACCAACGCATCGCGATTATTATGAGGATGGATCGGCGACGGCAGTAAGTAAAGCCCCTGTCTTCGTCCTTGGCGGACTTCTTCCCAACGGCCCTTCTTGGCGAATTCCGAGTTTGACTGCTCGAATCGAGAGAGCGAACTGATCCAACAAAGGGCTACGTGAGTCGCCTTTTTGTTCTCCAGGTCGCAACTTTGCGTAATTACGATCAGATCGGCCCTGGCGATTTGAATTTCTTGAGTACAGTCGGGCGAACCAAAATCCGGAGGCAATTCCGGCACGAAGCAGTCGGGCAGCAGGTCGCCTTGGGCCAAACCATCGCCCTCCACGCGCATCCAAAAATCCGTTGTCAGAGGCACCAGCGCCAAGGAGGCAACCCCGCGATCTTTCAACGGTGCGTTGCCATCTCCCCAAAGACGCCGGAGCCATCCGATCATCTGTTTCAATCGTCCAGGGGGTACGGAAGGGCCTTCAATTCACCGACGTGCTTGTAGGAGACTCGGACCTTGAAAGCCGGCTCAAAGGGAACGGAATGGTAATCGAAGTCGGCCGGCAGTCCGGCAAGGAGATTCGCGGATCGTTCTTCCCAGTGCAACAACACGGCGCGGGCGTTGTCGCGCAGTTGTTTGTCCTCGGCTCCTTGCGGCTGCGCCATCGTCCAGGGGTCCATCCTGAGTTGGCCCGGCAATGGGTCGGAAGAAGGTGGCAGGGTGAGAAGGGCCATTACTCGAAAAGCTCCCGGGCGCGATCCGTGATACACGCTTCAAAAATCTCGTTCTTGCGAGTGTGCAGTTGCTCGAATAACTGCCAAATCGCGTCGTTGTCAAGCGGTAAATTTTCCGTCCGGAAAAGGTCAATGTCAAGTACCACCGAGAGAATTCCCGGCCTAGACGGTTCGATGATTGTTTCGTTGAGAAGCAGCCTGGCCTGGATATCCAGGACGGGCATTTGCAGTTGCATGAAGAATCCGTCGAGCGGCAGCGGTAGTTCGACGGCTACTTCTGGGGCGGTGCGGAGGTAGTCTTTAATTTCAACACGGACACCCGGCAAATCGAGACGGTTGACGTACCGAACCGCGAGGCGTGCCACGGCGGTGGGACGCACGCAGTTCCAATACCGCAACCACAGACGCCTCGCTTCCTCGCGAAGCTTTTGCCACGACTCATACGGGGCCAAGCGGCTGAACGTAAAGCCATCCATTCGACTCTGGCAAATCTGTTTCTCATCCGCGCTGGAAAAGATGAACCCTAGTTGCCGGGTTGCGGTCGAGGCGGGCAGGTTAGGTCCGAATTCGAGATGCCCGACCCCCACCTTCAGTTCCTTACGATTCGGATAGGCGTGTTCCTCGCCTTCGTGGCATCGCGCGAGGTCGAGCAAACTGATCCCAGGCGCCTGCTGCACCCGAAGGTCGATGATTGCCTCCGTGATCGGAGCATTTCGGTATCGTCGCATTCTTTCCATAAACGTAGCATACCGCTCCTTCTGGCTTGCTGCCACGTTCGAGCCTTCCGGGGATTGCACTTCACGCATTCTCGCGTTCGATGACCCGGGCAAAAATTTCGTAAAAATTCGCGGACGCGCCGCCCCCCTTTCGGGCAGTATCAACGGTCGACACCACGCAGGAGCGCCAACGCATGTCGAGCCACTCTTTCCGCCACGCCGTCGGCCAGCTATGCCTGGCTGTTCGCTCAGCCGACGTTTCCGAGGCGAGCGACGGCGAACTGGTCGAGCGCTTTCGGTCTTCCCACGAGGAAGCCGCCATCGCCGCTTTGATCCGGCGGCATGGCCCGATGGTCCTTGGCGTCTGCCGGCGCGTGCTGCGGAATCCACACGACGCCGACGATGCGTTTCAGGCCACTTTCCTGGTTTTCGTGCGCAAGGCGCGGTCGCTGTCGCGGACGGAGCAGGTGGCCGCCTGGCTGCATGGCGTGGCCTATCGCACTTCGCTCAAGGCGCGATCCATCGTTGCTCGGCGACGGCGGCGTGAAACCCAAGTGGTCGAGTTGCCGCACCCCGACGCGCGGAGGGAAGCGATGGACGGCGATCTCCGACCGTTGCTCGATGAGGAACTCCACCGACTGCCGGAAAAATACCGCGTGGCGTTGGTCCTGTGCGAGTTGGAAGGACGTGGCCGCAAGGAGGTGGCCGAGCAACTGGGTTGGGCCGAGGGCACGCTCTCCAGCCGATTGGCCCGCGGCCGGGAGATGCTTCGGCGCCATCTGGTTCGGCGCGGCTTCACGCTCGCCGGTTCCGGCGCGCTAGCCGCTTTGCTCACTGCCGAGGTTTCGCCCGCCCTCGCGGCCGGCCTGGTTCGGACCTGCATGGCGTCGATTACCAGCCGTGCGGCGCTCGACGTCGTCGCTTCGGCCCCCGTCGCCCATCTCACCCAGGGAGTGCTGCGAAACATGTTCTTTTCCAAGACGCGCGTCGTCCTGGCGATGGCCGTCTGCCTGGCATTGGCGTTCGGCAACACGGCCGTGAGTCGAGCCGCCTGGCCATCGTCCACCGAAGTCGAACCCGTGGCGACCGGCGATTCGGACAAAATCGACCGCGATCCCGCCGACAAGGAACGCGACGCGGCGGCCGCGAAGGCGATCAAGGCGCTGGTTCCCGAGGCGGCCTCCAGTCCGTCCAAGGAATGGAGCCGGTTATCCTCGGGCAAAGCGGAGGACTTGCCCAAGGGGATCGAGGATGTCGAAAACCAAAGCCTATCGATGTCGCTTATGTTCCTGGTGCCTCCGGAGGCAAAGGACGATCCGGCGCGCAAGGAGTTTCATTTCCTGTCCGAAACGCCTGACCCGGCCAGGATCGCCGAGACGATTTCCCGAACCCGAGCGCTGGGCTACGGCACCTTCCTGCCGCCGGACGGCATTGGCGAAGTCACTTGCCGCGTGACGGGGAAGCTCGCCACGGGGACGGTCGCTTTCCGCGGGCTTTACTACAAGAATTTCTACAGCCGCGGCGAGCCGATCTACGAGGGGCGCGTCGTGTACAGCGCCCGCGAAGTGAAAGGGGAATGGCGCATTGAGGAGTTCCGACTGCCGAGCTACAAGCTCAAGGTGACGCGCAAGGAAGACGGCACGTGGCGGCAAGTCAAAACGGACGCCGAGAAGCCGTAACGGCGCTACCACAATTTCCGCCGCCGTGGATGAACCGGGCCGCGCCGCGCGTTACGATGAGTTACCCTTTGGAGGCGACTTATCATGCGCGTGTTCGCTTCGGCCCTCGTGTTCATCCTCGCTGGATCGGCGGCGGCCCAGGAAGATTTGACCGTCCTCAAAGCCGACGGCGACGTGGCGCCGCGGAAAATGCTCTACGAGAGCCTGCGAAAAGAGGCGGGCAAACACTTCGATGCCCGGCGCCAGGCCGTCGCGGCCCTCAAGACAGCGGACGACGTCAAGCGCCGGCAAGCCGATCTCAAGGCGCGCTTCGTGCAATCACTCGGCGGCTTTCCCGAGCGGACGCCGTTGAACGCCAAGGTAATGGGGACCGACCAGCGCGACGGTTATCGCGTCGAGCGCGTCGTCTACGAGAGTCGGCCGAACCATCATGTCACGGCGTTGCTCTATCTCCCCGTCGGCAAGGGGCCGTTCCCCGGCGTGTTGTTGCCCTGCGGCCATGACGCCACCGGCAAGAGCGCGGAGAGTTATCAGCGCGCTTGCATTCTGATGGCTACCAATGGCCTGGCCGCCCTTTGCTACGACCCCATCGGACAGGGTGAGCGCTTGCAAGCGATCGACTCCAACGGCAAGACGGCGCTGAAAAACGGCGTCACCGAGCATACCCTCGTCGGCGTCGGCGCTCTCTTGGTCGGCGAAAACACGGCGACCTACCGCATCTGGGACGGCATGCGCAGTCTCGACTATTTGGCGAGTCGGCCGGAAATCGACGCGAAGCGCCTCGGCTGCACCGGCTGTTCCGGCGGCGGCACATTGACCTCGTACCTGATGGCGCTGGACGATCGGGTCGTGGCGGCGGCGCCGTCGTGCTATATCACGTCGTTGGAACGGCTGTTCGCCACCCTCGGCCCGCAAGACGCGGAGCAGAACATCACCGGCCAGGTGGCCTTCGGCATGGAACACGCCGATTACTTGACCATGCGAGCGCCGCGGGCAACGCTTCTATGCGTCGCCAGCCGCGACTTCTTCGACCAGCAAGGAACCTGGACCACCTTCCGCGAGGCCAAGCGCGTCTACGGCATCGTGGGCCACGCCGAGCGCGTGGACATCGCCGAGTTCGACACGGTACATGGCTACCCCAAGCCCCAGCGCGAGGCCATCGTCCGCTTCCTGCGCCGCTGGCTGCTCGACAAGGACGACGCCATCGTCGAAGGCGACATCGCCGTCGTTAGAGACAGGGACCTGCATTGCACGCGCACGGGGCAGGTGTTGGAGGACTACAAGGGCAAGTCGGCGTTCGACTTTAATGCCGAGCGCGCCCGGTCGTTCACGGGACAGCGCGGCAAGTTCCTGGCCGACACGGCGAACGCTGAAAAGCAGGTACACCAGCTGTTGGGGTTGCCTGGCGAAATCGCATCGGCAAGCGTGAAGGTCGTCGGCACCGTCAAGCGCGAGGGGCTGGAAATTCGCAAGCTGGCGTTCGAGACGGAGCCGGGCATCAGCGTCCCCGCGTTGCTGTTCCTTCCCGAAGGAAAGCCGGGAAAGCGGCCGCTGGTGCTGTACGCCCACGGCAAGGGCAAGGGCGAAGACGCGGCGGTCGGCGGCGCCATCGAGAAACTGGCCAAAGCGGGACACAACGTCCTCGCTCTCGATCTGCGCGGCATGGGCGAGACGGCGCCTGGAACCTCGCCCGCCAACGCGCCAGATTACTGGGGCGTCGATGCGAAGGAAGCGTTCCTCGGCCTGCATCTGAATCGGCCGTTGCTGGGGCAGCGCGTCGTCGATGTGCTGGCCATCGCCGCCTGGGCGGCGAAGGACGAAGATTTGAAGGGATGCCCACTCCACGCCATCGGCATCGGCGCCGCCGGCCCAGCCGTGCTGCACGCGGTGGCGCTGGAGCCGCGCATCGAGGAAGCGACGCTCGATCGCGCCGTCCTCTCGTGGTCCGCGGTGGCGCACATGCCGGGCGGTCACGGCCAGCTGGCGAACGCGGTGCCCGGCGTCTTGAAGGTGTACGACTTGCCCGACGCGGCCGCCCTGCTGGCGCCGCGGCCGTTGCAGGTACTGTCCCCCGTCGATCCGGCCGGCATCGGCGTGGGGCAGGAGCGGCTGGAGGAAGCCTACGCCGCGTGCCGAGAGGTTTACGCAGCGCGAAAAGCGGAGAAACGCCTCGTTCTCAAGGCGACCAAGTAACTGCCGTTGTTTTTGGGGATGTCTTCATAAAGTGGGACTCGCCCGAAGCGCATGAAAAAATGCCTGGCGAGCGTCGAGGCGTAAGCCCGACGTGTTATTGGCAGCTGCGCGTCTAATGAATCATCCTCCTGGCTTCCCACCCCTTATTAGCAACTGCGCGGGCAATGAAACATATAGCGCATTATGTATTTACCCCGAAGGGGTTGGATCACATAGCCCAGGGTTGCCGCGCAGCGGCTACCCTCGGTAACGAGACACCCCAGCGACCAACGCTGAAAGCGTTGCATAAAT
>JBBSES010000217.1:0-7535 GCA_038239465.1 Gemmatales bacterium | reverse complement strand
GGCAAACGCATCCTGCGCGCCGCCAGCCGCGTGCGCGAGGAAGCGCAGGACATGTGGGCCGAAGCGCAAAGCATCCGTCGCGGCGATCAGCCGTAGGGGGAAGCCCGATAGGCAAAGTTTGGCGGGCCTCTGAATTCTGGCGAATTCAGCTACGCGAGCGCCAAGGGCGACGGACGTAGCTGAATTCGCCAGAATTCAGCCCCAGTGATTCGCTGATTCGTCGATCGCCATCATCGGCATCGGAGAACGTTCGTGGAGCGCACGTCTCGTCCCGAGGGGGCCGCTCAGGCCCCGACCCCCGGCAGCGGTACGCCCTTTCCCGCGCCGCCCCGCATCCTGTACTCGAGCCACGGCCGCCTGCGCGTACATGTGCCCCACTGGGCGGGCAACAACGCCCGCAAGGTGGCGGGCACATTGCGGCAGATGCCCGGCGTTTCCAGCGTCGAAGCCAACCCGCTGACGCAGAACGTCCTGCTGGTCTTCGACCCGCGCAAGACCGATCAGGTCGCGCTCATCGCCGGCGTGCGCCGCCTTCGTTTTGACGACTCATCGGAAGAGGCGCTCGAACCGGAACCGACGGGACCAGCGCCTACCGCCATCGTCGAGGGCAAGGGGAAGCATCGGCGCATGCGCATTCACATGCGCGGCGTCACCCGCGACCCCGACCTGGCCTCGCGCGTCGCCAAACACATTGAGACGACGTTCGGCGTCCGCGCCCGCACCAACCCGCTGACCGGCCGCCTGGTGGTCGAGTATGAACATGGCTTCCTTCACCTGGAAGAATTGCTCGCGGAAATTGGGCATCTGCAGCTGCCGCCCTTGCCCGGCGAGGACAAGCCGCGCCATCCGCTGGACAACGCGCCGCTGGCGACGAGCCTCACGCAATCGGTCGGCGCCGTTCTCGGCGTCAGCGTCCTCACGTTCCAGCAGCTGTTCGCGCCGACGGCGGTTTCCTCCGCGGGCCAGGCGCGGGCGGCAACCGTGGCCGGCTTGATGAATCTCTTGCACGGCTTTCCCCTGATACGCAACGGTCTGCGCCGCGTCCTGGGCGAGACCGGGGCCGACATCACCTCGCACGCCCTGGCCGTCGCCTCGCTGACCATCGCCGGTATGCCCCTGGGACTCATGGTCCTCGGCGTCGAAGCGATCCTGATGCTCGGCGAAGTGACCGCCCGCCGCGCCGCCTGGCGCGCCTATGAGGATTCGCTCGACAACGCCGTCTCGACCAGTCCCGGCGCGGTGGTTCGCCTCGAAGCGGGGATGCGGGCGCCGCGCGCCGCCAAGGTCATCGAGGGCACCGGCACCGCCACCGGCCGCGGTGGCCTGCCCATCCCCCTATCGCCCGGCTCGCGCGTGCCAGCCAGCGCTCGGCTCTCCGGCGGTCCCTTCGTTCTGGAACTGGCGGCGGGCACGTCGTACACGCCGCAGCCCCGGCCGCCGGCGCCCCATTTGACGAGATATCAACAGTACCTGCGCATCGCCGGCCCCGTTAGCCTGGCCTGCGCCGCGCTGAATGGCCTTCGCTTCCTGTCGCTGGGGCGCGCCTTTGAGACGATGCTGCTGCTCAACCCGCGCACGGCCGTCATCGGCCAGGAAGCCGCCAACCTGGGCGCCGCTCACCGCGCCCTGCGCTCCGGCGTCACCGTTATCGGCACGCGCAACCGCCGGCCCGTGCGCCGGCCCGATCTCGTGATTCTGGATGGCCCCAGCCTTCTTACCGACGGCATGGAGATCGCCGGCGTCTATCCGCGCTCCGCCATCAGCCCTGATGCGCTGCTGACCCTGACCGCACAGGTCGGCATCGCCGCCGGATCGCCGTGGGGCATCGCCTTTCCCAAGCAGGAACATCTGCCGGCGACGGATGGCATCTTTCACGGCTTGTGGGCCGGCGCCGTCGTCGATGGCGTCAAGTATCGACTCGGACCGCCCGAGGACGAACCTGATCTTTCGGACGACATCCTCGACCAGCACGAAGGCGGCTATTTGCTCGAATTGTCGCGCGAGGAAACCGACGAGACCGTCGGCTACGTGGCGCTGCGGCCGCGCCTCAGCCCCGGCGTTCACGAGTTGGTGGCCAGCTGCAAACGGCTCGACGTCAAGGTCGAACTGCTGGCGGCGGGCAATCCGGCCGCGGCGCGCGGCGTCTCGCGCCGCGCCGATATTTCCCTGGTACAAATAGCCGATTCACCCGATTACATCCGGCAAAAACAGACGGCGGGCTGCCTCGTCGCTTTCGTGAGCGATAGTGCCGAAGCCGGCGCCAGTTTCGCCGCCTGCGACCTGGCCATCGGTCTCTCGCACGGCCACGGCGG
Organism: Gemmatales bacterium; assembly: GCA_038239465.1. Taxonomy (GTDB): domain Bacteria; phylum Planctomycetota; class Planctomycetia; order Gemmatales; family Gemmataceae; genus JBBSES01. The sequence continues at coordinate 5,223 of JBBSES010000217.1, read as the reverse complement.
CTTCTTCCCCGCCTGCGCCGACCTGCTCGCCCCCGACCTGCGCGCCCTCGCCGACCTGCTCGACGCCGGCAAGCGTCGGGACGATGCCGTCCGCGATTCCGTGGTGCTCTCGACCGTCGCCAACGTCATCGGGGTGGCCCTGAGCCTTCGCGCCCAACCGCTCGGCGCCTACAACGCCAGCATCGCCGTGTACGTCAATGCCCTGGCGGCGATGGGCATCGGCTTCGTGCGCTTGCGCGGCGGCAGCCGCCCCGACTCGGCCCTCGCCTATCTCTCCGATCCGCGGCCCGAACGCTGGGGCCGGCAAAAACCGGCGAGCGTCCTGCGCGCCTTCAACACCCGAGAAAGCGGCCTGACCGCCGAGGAAGCCAATACTCGTCTTGTCGGGCCCGGCACCGGCGCCGGCCGCGAGGAATGGTTGAACGCCTTCCGCAACCAGGTGCAGGCGCCCATCACCGCCATTCTCACCGGCGGCGCTTGTCTGACGCTGGTATTGGGTCAACCGCTCAACACCGCCTTGCTCAGCGTGACGATTTCGCTCAACGTCCTGGCCGGCGTTTGGCAGGAGCGGCAAGTGGGCAAAGCCGCCGACGCCCTCAAGCGCATGAGCGCCGCGTTGGCGCGCGTGCAACGCGGCGGCAAGGTCATGACCATCCCCGCCATCGAGGTGGTGCCCGGCGATATCCTTCTGCTCGCGGCCGGCGACCGGGTCGCCGCCGACGCCCGCTTGCTGAAGGCCGCCTCGCTGGAAGTGGGCGAGGCGTCGCTGACCGGCGAATCGCTGCCCGTCGTGAAGGGACCGGACGAAGGGCTGGATTCTCATCGCGTGGTCCTCGAAGGCAGCGACGTCATCGTCGGCACGGCCACCGCCATCGTCATCGCGGTCGGCCGGCACACGCGCCTCGGCTCCACCGCCGCCGCTCTCAGCGTCGATACCCAGGCGGAAAGCCCGATGGGTGTCCGCCTCGGCCGCATCCTGAACATGGCCTTGCCCGTCGCCTTCACCGGCGGCACCATGGCGGCGCTCGCCGGCCTGGCTTACGGCAACGCGCCCTTCACGCAGATGCTGACCATCGGCGTCACGACGGCTTTATCCGCCATTCCCGAGGGGTTGCCGCTCCTGGCCGGTGTCGGACAAGCCGCCGTCGCTCGCCGTCTCGCCGCCAAAAACGCCGTCGTCCGCCGCCTGGCCGGCATCGAAGCGCTCGGCCGCGTGGATGTCACCTGCACCGACAAGACCGGCACGCTGACCGAAGGCCGGCTCACGCTGGTCATCCTCGCCGACGTGGACCGGGAAATCGCCTGGCCCAGTGTCCTGGAAGACGACTGGCGCAACCTCCTGCTCTCGGCATCGTTGGCCAGCCCGCACCCCGACGCTCCTTACGCCTTCTCGCACCCGACCGATAGCGCCATCCTCCGCGCCATGCGCGAGGCGGATCTCGACGCCGAGGTGCGCGTGCCGCGTCGCGTGGAAGTGCCGTTCGACTCCGCGCGGGCCTTCTACGCTTCCTTGATCGATGGACGACTGTGTCTCAAGGGCGCTCCCGAAAAGCTGCTGGCGCGCTGCACGCACGGCCGCGTCAACGGCATCGATCAACATCTCGACGAGGCCGGCCGCGCCGCCTGGCTCGAACGGGCTATCCGCCTCGGCGGCCGGGGCCTGCGCGTCCTGCTCGTCGCCCAGGGATCGCCCGACGCCAACCCGCGCGACCCGATCGGACTGACGGCACTCGGTTTCATGGGCATCAAGGATCCGTTGCGTCCCTCGGCTCATGCCGCCGTCGAGCGCTGCCAAAAGGCCGGTATCCGCATCATCATGCTCACCGGCGACCACCCGGCGACCGGCGGCGCCATCGGCCGCGAGGCAGGATTGTTCACCGGCCAATATCAGGAAGTACTCACCGCCTCCGAACTAGCCGAGCTACCCGTCGAGGAACTGGATCGCAAGTTGGAACGAGTCGCGGTCATCGCAAGGGCCGCGCCGTTGGACAAGCTGCGCATCGTCGAGCGCCTGCAAAATCGCGGCCATACCGTGGCCATGACCGGCGACGGCGCCAATGACGCCCCCGCGCTGCGCCTCGCCGACGTCGGCGTGGCGATGGGCAAGGGCGGCACCGAGGTGGCCCGTCAAGCCGCCGACCTCGTTCTCGCCGAGGACGATTTCGCCGCGTTGGTCGAAGCCCTGGTCGAAGGCCGCAGCTTCTGGCGCAACATGCGCAACGGTCTGGGACTGCTCATCGGCGGCAATGCGGGCGAATTGGGCCTCATCGTCGGCGCCAGCGTCATGGGCTATGGCAGTCCGCTGTCGGCGCCGCAAATCTTGCTCGTCAACATGATAACCGACGCCCTGCCGTCGCTGGCCGTCCTGTTGCAGAAGCCGCGCAACCGCGATCTGGCCGCCCTGGCGCGCGAAGGGCTATCGGCCCTGGACGAAGGCCTGCGCCGCGACACGATTCGCCGCGGCGTAGCGACGGCCGTGCCCAGCCTGGCCGCCTATCTCGCCATGCACCGCTTGGCCGGCCCGCAGGAGGCCAGCGCCGTCGGCTTCGCGGGCGTCATCTGCACGCAGCTGGCGCAGACCGTGGACGTTGGCCGTGGCGAAGGCATCCTCAGCCGCTCCGTCGTCGGCGCCGTCGGCGGTTCGCTGGTGCTGCTCGGCCTCGCCGTGGGACTGCCACCGGTACGCAACCTCCTCGGCATTCACAGCCCCAGCCTGCTCGGCTGGGGCGCCGTCGGCGTCAGTTCGGCCGCCGCCGTGGCACTGAGTCGGGCCATCTCGCTCATCACGGCGTTTCGGCCGGGGGATGCTCATGATCCGGTGCCGACGCCGAGCAAGTCGCTGATCGTTCCGGCCTTGGGTTGATCGTTTGTCAGTAACTGCGCGGTAAGATGAGGATGGAAATGGCGCCATCCAAAAGGAGTACACCCCATGCCCGCGACGGCGAGTTGGATAACCAAACGAAATGAACGCCGCGGTGGCGACGCCTGAATCCGCGATTCGCGCATTACCGTGTGGGGGTTGGCCTCGTATCGCCGACAGGGTCTGTCGGACGAGGGAATCCTAGAGGCCGTCGAGGGGCTGACGCCCACGGACCTGGAAGCGGCCTGGGAGTACATCGCGGTCCATTCCGAGGAAATCTTCCAGGCAATCCACGACAATGAGGCTGGCGACGAAGGCGTCGTGGAGTGACCGCGAATGCTACTCTACGCGGACGAGGACTTCTCTCGACTCACCGTCGCCATCCGCCGTTGTCTGGGGCACGCCGTAATCACGGCTCAGCAAGATGGGCGGACGGCCACACCCGATCCCATCGTGTTGGCTCGTGCCCATGCTCTCGGGCGCGCGGTCTTGACCTTCAATCGCCGGCATGGCGAGTCGCACAGCGGTATCTTGTCCGCCACGCACGATTCCGATTTCCAGGCCTTGGCCGTCCGCATCGACGCCGCGTTAACGGGACACACTGTGGGCCGCTGGTGCATTCGCGTCAACCGTTTGCCGTGACGGGACGCTATGCCCGGCGGCGGCTAGATCGTCGCCTATTTGATCCCTTATTCAAGAGGACACAACGCTTCCTCGAAGTGTCGCTAAACGTGACGCCGCCATATATCCGCTTCTCACTGCTCCCTCCATCGTCGCCGGCCATCCGGTCGCCGTCCAATCGCCCGCGAGAAAGAGATTTCCAATCGGCGACTCCTGCGACGGCCGCCAACGATCCACGCCGGGGACGGCGCTGAAAGTCGCCGCCTGTTCGGTCACGACGCGCGCCCTCACCACATTTTCCGCCGTCGCCGCCGGGAAGAGACGGGCCATTTCCGCCACGATGCGACGTTGCACTTCGTCGTGGCCCAGCCCGCGAAATTGCCGCGCGGCGCTGACGACCACTTGCGCGTAGTGTTCGTCCGGGGCCACCGCGCCGCGGTTGAAGACCCACTGGCCAACGCAATCGACCAGTACGGCATGCGGCAGCGGCGTGATGGGGCAGCGATACCACAAATGGACGCTGGTTATCGGCGATGTTTCCAAGTTTCGCAGGTGGCTGAACGCGGGATGGGCGTCGATTGTCTCCGGCGGCAACACGGCGAGCAGGCGGTCGAAGGGTAGGGCGCTGACGTAGGCGTCGGCGATCCACTCGCTGCCATCGCGCGCGATCGCTCCCGTCACGCCATCGCCATCAATGGCCAGGCGTTTGATCCCCGTATTCAGTTCCACGCGCACGCCATGTCTCCGCAACCAGTCCTGCAATTCCGTGCCATAGAGTTGGCCGAGCGGCACCGTGGGTATTTGCACCTCGAAGCCTTTGCGGTCTCCCAAAAAAGCGTCGAGGAAGACTTTGCGCGCGTAGCGCAGGCCGACGCGCTCGGTCGCTTCGTTGAGGGCGCTGGTGAGAACCAGTCCCCAGAAACGGTCGATGGTCCGAGGCGTTTGGCCGTGCGCCTGAAGCCAGGGGAGGAATGGCGGGTCGATGGCTGCCGATGTGCGTTGCAGGCAAGCGAGGCCCCAGGTGATACGCAGCTTTTCCGCGACGCTGAGGTAATGAGCGGAAGCGAGACTTCGAGCCAGGTGCCAGGGGGCGGGCCAGTTATCGGCGCGCACGGTGCTGGTGCGCCGGTCGGGCGTCATGAAGGTGAGAACGGGCTGCGGTTGCAAGTATTGGGTGATGCCGACGGCCGTGCAAAATTGGGCGAAGCTCGTGCAGCAACCCATGTTGACGTGCTGACAAGCGTCGATCAGCTGTCCGGTCGTGGCGTCAGTGAAGGATCCCGCCCGGCCGCCCAACCGATTGCGCGCTTCGAGAATGGTAACGCGATAACCTTGGGGAGCCAGTGCCTGGGCCGTCGCCAAACCCGCGAGGCCGCCGCCGAGGATCAGCACGCTTTTGCCGATAGTGGATGTTTCCGCGGGTGCCGGTTCGAGGACGGCGGGTTGCATCAATAGTTCCCTAGACGTTGATCGGTTGCCGCGACCAGCCGTAGCGCACCGGCAGCGCTTGCAGAACGAGGCCGATCTTGTGCCAGCGGCTCAGGCCGACGCGCGACGAAAAGACGTCGTAGTCGCGTGCCTCGATGGCGTCGAGCAAACCGCGATAGGTGCGCAACATGACCAGGAAGACCGCTTGGCCGTGCGGCCGCAAGAGGTGCAAGAGCTGCTGGCCTTCGTCGTAGTAGTGCCGGGCACGCTCCACTTGAAAGCGCATCAAAGCACGGAAGGGGTCGTCGCGCACG
>JBBSES010000216.1:0-7539 GCA_038239465.1 Gemmatales bacterium | reverse complement strand
GTGGACGGTGGACGGTGGACGGTGGACGGAAAATGCACATGCCCGTCCGCCGTCCACTGGTATTTTTCGTCCACCGTTCACCGTCCACTACTTTTGCTCCAATTCACTCTGCAACTTGAGAAACGCCACCCGGTCGATGGGATGGAGTTGGTCGGCCTTGAGGCCGGCGGCCGTGGCCTTGGTGAGCGACGCTTTGGCTTCCTTCGTCTGCTTGACTTGAAGTTGTGCCTGGGCCAGGCGGAAGTAACGGGCGGGCGAGGCGCCGTCGATGGTGGCGGCTTCGATATCGGCGAGGGCCAGATCGCCGCGGTTCATAGCGATGCGTACCGCCGCGCGCGTGTCGAGGAGGTCGCCCCGCGGTCCCGCCAGTGCGATGGCGCGATTGATGAGCGCGAGCGCCTCGTCGGCGCTGCTGGGTTGCCGCGTCGCCAGCAGCTGGGCGAGATTGTTCAGCGCGATGAGATTGGTTTCGTCCTGTTTCAACACCTGGCGGCACAGCGTTTCCACGCGGGGATAGTCGCCGCGATAGTCTTGCAGGTCGGCGAGATGCAGGGTCAGCAGCGTCGCCTTCGGATCTTTCTTGCGCTCGGCCTCGATCCAGGTTTCGACTTCGAGACATTGTTGAGCGTTGGCCCTGGCGTTGCGCAAGACGGAAACGCTGGCCCCGGCCACTAGCTCAATCGGGCAGGTTTGCCGGGCGCGGGCGCACCGTTTCAGCGCCTCGTCGAGACGGCCCTGCCGCGCCAGCAGACCGACCAGCAAGAATGTCTTCTCGGGACGCGAGCCTTCCCGTTCGACGTATTCCTCGAGCAGCGCGAACGCCTTTTCGGGTTGGCCGCTCGCTTCGTGCCACTGGGCGCGTAGTTCGATGGAGCCGAAGGCGCCGGCCGCCACGCCGCGCGTCTTCTCGGCTTGCTCCAGGCGGGTAATGATTAAGTCGGCGTCGCGCAGTTCGCGTCGCCGCAACAGGCCGGTGGCGAAAGCGCCGAGGAATTGCGGCCCCTTGTTCGCGGCGGTGAGCGGCCGATACTGCTCCTTGGCCTTGTCCCATTGGCCGTCGAACTCGAACAGCTGGCCGAGCAGGAACTGATCTTCCGGCGTCAGGGCGCGGCGCCCGGCCAGGTCTTGCAGCAGTTCGACCGCCTTCTTGCGCGCCTCGCGCAGGGGCGGCACGACGAGGACCCGCGCCCGCGCGCGCAGTTCCTCGATCAGGTCATCGCCCCGAGCGGCCGTCTCCTCGACGACCTTGCCATTCGGGTCCAGTTTCAAGCCGACGAGCGTCAGGGCCTCGGAAAATCGGCTGAAGCCGCCGCGGTTGGCGATGGCCACCGCCAGGCCGCGCCGCGCCCAGGCGGCGTCGGCCGGCGACGCTTTCAAGTCCGGCTCCATGATTCGGCGCAACCGCGTCTCGGCATCTTTGACATTGCCGACGCGCTGCGCGAACATCGCGGCGCCGCGCCAGACCGCGATGTCGGCCGGCCGCGCCGTCAGCGCGGCGCGGTATTGTTCGTCGGCCGCCTCGATCTTGCCGATGGCTTCGTAACATTGCGCCAGGGCCAATGACGCGGCCTCCGGCGGCAGCTTGGCGCGGGCTTCCTCGATTACCTTTTCCGCGGCCTTGGCGTCGCGCGATGCCAGGAATTGCGTCAGCGCGACCCACGTTTCGCCCACGGTCCCGCCCAGCGTCACCGCCTGGCGCAGCTTCTGTTCGGCCTCGGGATAGCGGCCATTCGCCGCCATCACCTGGCCCAGCAATAGATGGTCGCGGTAGTTCTTCGAGTCGGCGGCGACGGCGCGCTTCATGAGTTCCAGGGCACGGCCCGGCTGCTGGTTTTGCAGCGAAATGCCGACCGCGATCTTGAGGACCGATTGCATTTCCGCCGGGTCGAGGGCCTGTTTCAGCAACTCGTTGGCCACCTGCTCGGCCTCGTCGGTGCGCTGCTGCTTGTTCAACAAGTCCATCAACCGAAAGACGACGCGCGGGCTGCGTTCGCCCAGCTGGACCGCCTTGCGATAGTTGACTACCGCTTGCGACAAGTTCCCCTTGAGTTCTTCGAGATCGCCCTTGGCGGCTTGCGCCGTCGGCCATTCGGGGCGGCGCGTGGCCACCGCGTCGAGCAGTACCCGCGCCTCGTCGAGTCCCTCCGGTTTGCCCTGGCGCGCTTCCCAGATAAGCCGGGCCGCTTCGGCGTAGCGCCAGAGCGTGCCCTGCATCCCTTCCACGCGCTTGACCTCGGCGGCCGCCCGCTGCATGGCTGGGCCATCGCCTGCCTCCAGCGTCAGATCGAACAGCACGAGGCGCAAGCGGAGGTCGTTTTCCTGTCCCGGCAGTTGGGCGACGCGCGTCCACAATCGACTCGCTTCCTTCGTCTCGCCCAGCCTATAGTTCGCTTCGGCCAGTTCGCCCAGCAGACGGGCTTGCTCGCCTGGTTTGTCGAATGACGCCAGGTTGTCGCCGAGCTTTTTCAACTCCTCGATGGCCTGTTTCTTGACCTCGGCCAGGGCGTCGGGCTTGAGCGTTGCCGTCATTTCCGGCGCTATTCGTGCCGCCCAGAAGCGGATGCGGGCGACGCGCAGATCGATCTTGTCGCCGACATCTTGCCGCGCCTCGTCGAAGAGTTTCGCGGCGCGTGCCGGGTCGTTGCCCCCTTGCGGCAGGGCCGCCAAGGTGGCGCGGGCGGCCCAGAGGTCGGCCTTTTCCTTCGCGTCCACGTCGGCCAAGCGCAGGATATCTTCGGCATCGCCGGGTTTGCCCTGAGCGACGAGGACCTCGGCCTTGAGCATGGCGACGGCCACCGACTTGGGATTCTTCGCGTCGGCCGCCTGGATGGCCGTCTCGATGTCGCGCACGGCGCCTGGATCGGGCGGAAGCTTTTGCCCGTCCGCCCCGGTCTGCCGCTGCCGCAGCGCCTCGCGCAAGACGAGCAGCCGGGCCGTTTCCAGCCAGACCATCGGCGGCGCGCCTTCTTGCCGGGCGGCTTGACGATAATTGGCCAGCGCCGCGTCGAGTTGGCCGCGCGCCGCCAGGGCCGACGCCAGGCCGATGCGCGCCGTCACCGCGGAGCCAGGCCGATCGACGACCCGCTGATAGGCGCTGACCTGCGACGTGGCATCGTCGAGTTGCGCGAAACATTGCGTCAGATAGAGATCGACCTGATTGGCCAACTCGGGCGAGGCGTCGAGGAAAGCCCGCGTTCGCTCCAGGAGCCGCGCCGCTTCCGCCCAGTTGCCTTGCAGGACGAGTACGCGGGCATTGAGGTAATCGCTCGACGCCGGTGCCGCGCCCGCCTTGGCCATGCGCGGAATCAGCGCCCGTGCCTCGTTCACTTCCTCATCCTTGCCGCCGTCGAGCAGCACGTTGGCCAGGGTCCACAACAATTCGGATTGAGCGGCGCCGGTCAAGTGCTTCGTCGTCTCGCGCAGCAGCTTGAGCGCCTCGTCGCGGTTCTTCTCGCGCAATTCGAGCAGCGCCAACTCGCGCACCAATCGCGGGTCATTGGGGAAGCGCTGCTGACCCAGGCGCAGGTGTTGCCGGGCGGCGGCCACGTCCTTGCGCATCTGCGCGAGTTCGGCGCCGGCAAGCAGCGGCTCGGCTTCTTCGGGCGCCAGGCGCAGCGCCTCGCGCACGTTGTCGCCGGCCGACTCTTGCGCGTCTTTGGCGTGCCATTGCTTGCGGTATTCCCAACGCGCCAGGTGAGCGCTGGCGTTGGCCGCGTTTTTCCGCACCATTTCATCGATCGCCGCGTCGGCCCGGGCGGCCTGTTTGCCATCCTTATCGGGTCCGAAGCGCCGCCGGTATAAGTCGGCTAGGCGGACGAACGTGTCCCAGCGATCGGGCGCGTGAGCGACGGCCTTGACGTACCATTGCTCGGCTACGGCCCATTTCTTTTCCGCCTCCGCCCATCGGCCGAGCAAGCTTTCCAACTCGCCATGGTCCGGGAGCGACTTTTGCAGGATGTCCAGGTGTCCCTTCGCCAGCTCCGGCCGTTCCAGATCGAGGGCGACCCGCGCCAGCCGCAGGCGCAGGTCGTGGCGCTCCGGCTGCTTCAGCAAGACCTGTTCGATGACGAAGATAGCGCGGCGGCGGCTATTCGGCGAGCGGGCCAAGCGTTCGTCGGCCAGGATGCGGCCGAGGCGGGCACGCTCCTCGACGTTGTCCGGCTCCAGTTCGAGATAGCGGCTGACGTAGCGGGCCACGTCCGGCAAGTTGTCCTGCTGCTCGGCGCGGTTGGCGCGCGCCAGCAGGGCACGGGCGATGCTGCCGGTTTGCAGCCAGTGGACGAGAAAGGTGACGGCCACGAGAAGGACCAGGCCGCCCACCAAACCGAGGAAGAGCTTGTAATTCAGTCTTCGCATGGAACTGATTCCATCCATGGAGGTCGCGCGGCCCATCCAGGGGCCGATCCCCAGAAAATAGCGGAAAGGGGCGGTGGCGGGGAAGAGCAAAAGCGGATGGGGGGATGGGATTCCCAAAAACCCCACCCCCAACCCCTCCCCTAAAGGGGAGGAGAGCCAGAATGAGGATGTGTCATTGAGCGCCTGCTTGCCAATAATAGAGAGCATGACCCCTCCGCACTGGCTGTTCGTGACCGGCAAACTCGCGGAAGCGGCGTTGCGGCGCCAGCTGGAAGCACTGGCGCCGCGCATCGGTTTTCGCTATAGCGTCGCGGTGTTGCCCATCACGGCCGTGTCGTTGGCGACGACGCCCTGGATCGCCCGCCACCTCGAACCCATGGCCGATATCGATCGCGTCTTGCTGCCCGGCATGTGCGCCGGCGACTTGAATCTCGTCGCCGAGCGCTTGCGCAAGCCGGTCGAACGGGGACCGAACGACCTTCGCGATTTGCCGGAATTCTTCGGCCAGGCCAGGGAGAAGCCGGCCGGCTACGGCAAACACGACATCGAAATCCTCGCCGAGATCAACCACGCGCCGCGCTTGACGCTGGTCGACATCTTGGCACAGGCGCGCGAATATCGGGACGCCGGCGCCGACGTCATCGACCTCGGCTGCGACCCCGGCGACGCCTGGACCGGCGTCGCGGAGACCGTGCGCGCTTTGCGGGCCGAGGGGCTGCGCGTCTCCATCGATAGTTTCAATGGCATCGAGGTGGCGGCCGCCGTCCGCGCCGGCGCCGAACTCGTGCTGAGCGTCAACGGCGCTAACCTCGCCACCGCGCCTTCGTGGGGATGCGAAGTCGTCGTCCTGCCCGACGAACCGGGGACGCTCGACGGTCTCGACGCCAGCGTGGACAAGCTCCTCGGCTGGGGCGTGCCATTCCGCATCGACCCAATCTTGGAGCCGATCGGCCTCGGCTTCGCGGCGTCGCTGGGCCGCTATCTCGAAGTGCGGCGGCGCTATCCCGACACACCGATGATGATGGGCGTCGGCAACCTGACGGAATTGACCGACGTCGATTCGGCCGGCGTCAACGTCATGCTCCTCGGCTTCTGCCAGGAAATCAGCGTTCGCAGCGTGCTGACGACGCAGGTCATCAACTGGTGCCGAAGTTGCGTGCACGAACTACACCTGGCGCGACAGCTGGTGCATTACGCCGTCGCCCATCGCACCCCGCCCAAGCGCCTGGAGCCGGACTTGTTGATTCTGCGCGACCCCAAGCTCCGCGCGCACGGCGAGGAGGTTTTGACGGAGTTGGCCGCGGGCATCGCGGATCGCAACTTTCGCCTGTTCGCCGAGCGCGGCGAATTGCACGCCATCAACGGACAAATGCACGTCAGAGGCCGCGATCCGTTTGAACTCTTCCAGGCCATCAGCCGAAACGCGGCGCTCGACCCGACCCATGCTTTTTATCTCGGCTACGAACTGGCCAAGGCGGCGACGGCCTTGACGCTGGGCAAGAATTACGAGCAGGACCAGGCGCTGCGCTGGGGCTTCCTGACCGTGCCCGAGACGACGCACCGGCGTACAATGATGAAAGAAACCGACGAGCGGAGTTGACGAGGGAGGCGGTTCGTGGACGAGGCGGCATCGCGGAGGACGAGCTTGCCGCTCCGCGAGGAACTCCGGGGTATCACTTCGTGGCAGGCGTTCGAGCGACTCGCCCATTTGCCGCGGGTCCTGTTTTTCGACAGCGCTGCACCGGACGGCCTCCTGGGCCGCTATTCGTTCCTGATGGCCGACCCCTTCGACTGGCTCATGGCGCGCGCCTCCCGCGTCCACCTCGCAAGTCAAGCAATCTCCCTGGAATCGACCGATCCCTTCGCCGTTCTCGCGCGTCGTCTCGCGTGCCATCGCGTGGCAACTCACGAAGGGCCGCCCTTTCAAGGCGGTGCCGCCGGACTGTTCGGCTACGATCTGTGCCATCACATCGAGCGCCTGCCGCGGCCGACGCACGACGAATTCGCCGTGCCCGACCTGGCCATCGGTTTCTACGACTGGGCCATCGCCTTCGACCACCTCACCGATGAAGCCTGGCTATTCTCGCACGGCTTTCCCGAGACGGACCCGGTTCGCAAGGAGCGGCGCGCGGGGCAACGCCTTCGATTCGTCAAGGAGCAACTCGGTTCGCGCCCGAGTGCCGCGGGGCCTGAATCGGGGCTGGCGCCCGTGACGCCCGTATGTCAATTCGCGGTGCCGCGCTTCCAGGGCTTGACGAGCAATTACGACCGGGACGGCTATTTGGCTACCGTGCGCCGGGCCATCGACTACGTGCAGGCCGGCGATTGCTTTCAGGTGAATATCGCCCAAAGGCTGCTCTACCCGGCCGAGACTTCCGCGCTCGATCTCTATCGACGCCTCCGCGCGCGCAACGCCGCCCCGTTCGCGGGCTACTTCGACCTCGGCGATTTCGTCGTCGCCAGCGCGTCGCCGGAGCGCTTTCTACGCATCGGGGAAGGCGCCATCGAGACGCGGCCCATCAAGGGCACTCGGCCGCGCGGCGCCACGCCCGAAGAGGATTTGACGCGCATCGACGATCTGCGCCGCAGCGCCAAGGACCGGGCCGAGAACGTCATGATCGTGGACTTGCTGCGCAACGACCTTGGCCGCGTATGCCGCTATGGATCGGTGCAAGTAGAGTCGGTATGTCATGTGGAGACATATAGATATGTGCATCATTTAGTGTCGGTGATACGCGGCCAGTTGCGCGCCGGCCTGGGGCCGATCGACGCCCTGCGCGCGGCCTTCCCCGGCGGCTCGGTGACGGGCGCCCCCAAGGTGCGCGCCATGGAGATCATCACCGAACTGGAGCCGACGGCACGCGGCCCCTATTGCGGCAGCCTGGGCTATATCGGCTTCGACGGGGCGATGGATACGAACATCCTCATTCGCACGTTCACCGTCGGCCGCGGTTGGGTGCAGTTCCCCGTCGGCGGCGGCATCGTCGCCGACTCGGTGCCCGAGCGCGAGTACGAGGAGACGTGGCACAAGGCGGAAGGGATGCTGCGGGCACTGCGTTGAAGAGCGTCTTGTTTTCGGTTCGCGAAACGTAAAAAATAAGCGGGGGGTCGGCGAGTTTTTCTTTTTCCGACGAACACCGGCGCCGCCAGGCGAACAGGCCACCCGCGGGGGCGCCCATGCAG
>JBBSES010000215.1:0-7540 GCA_038239465.1 Gemmatales bacterium | reverse complement strand
CGCCCCAATTGACGCTGGCACTGTAGATGTCGTTGGTGGTGTCGGGGACGCCGGGGTCGGTGAAGGTCAGCAGCGACAACTGCCCGGTGCTGGTCCCCTCGGTCGCCGTCTGAGCTCCCAGGAGCGTCTGCACGACGAGCGGCGGATCGCTGACGGTGACGCCGATGGAACTCGTCGGCGCGGTATTTATGCCGTTATGGGTCAACGTGACGACGATGGTCGGCGTGCCCTCTTCGAGGTAGGTATGCGTCGCCTTGAGGGTGAACGTGCCGGCGCTGAAGTAGATGCCGTCGCCGCCGGCCACGATGCCGGTGTACGTGTTGGTGTTCGTGTCGCCCCAATTGACGCTGGCACTGTAGATGTCGTTGGTGGTGTCGGGGACGCCGGGGTCGGTGAAGGTCAGCAGCGACAACTGCCCGGTGCTGGTCCCCTCGGTCGCCGACACCGTCGTTAGCTGCGTCTGCACGGTGAGCGGCAGTTCCTTGATCGTTATGGTCTGAGAAACGGAGCCGCCATCGCCATTGGTGATGGTTAGAGTGCCGGTGCCTTCCTCGGCAAGGTATGCCTTCAGGATATCCACCGTTAGAACATCCGGGCTACCATTCATGATCATGACGCCCGCCAAGGTATGGATGACGTTGTCCGGCGTCGTGAAAGTGACTTTGGTCCCCGTCAGCACGGTGCCAAAATTGGTGCCGGTGAGCGTGATGAGGGTAGTGTTGCTGCCCTCGTCGATCGTGGTCGGACTTGCCGAATTGATCACCGGAGTCAGCGTGTCGATGCGGGCGACGAAGGCGTCGGTAAGGCCACCACCGAAGTTTTGCTCATTGGGCGGATTGGTTCGGTTGAAGTCCGACGTATTCGTCGTCCCCACGACATACGCACTACCCGCGAGTACGGCGATGCCGTTGCCGGAGGTTAGCGCGTAACCGTTCCGGACGGTTTTACCGCCAAAGTCGATCGAGTAGAGAACCTGAGAAAGGCTCGCATCCATCTTGATGGCGAAAGCGTTCTGAGTGCCGATGTTTGGATTGGCTAAATCGTTGGTAAAGGGACCCGAAGGGATGGGAGAGGTCGTATCGCCTACGACGTACACGCCGGTAGCATCGACCGCGATGCCGCGGACGAAGTCGTCGCCCGATCCGCCCAGGAAGGTGGAGTTGACGAGAGTGAGCGTTGGCGACGGCATAGTGACGAAGTGCAGCCGCGAGACGAATCCGTCATCCAGGTTGCCATGCGTGGTCTGTTTAGCGCCCAGCGTCGTGGGGAATTGTGTTCCCACCGAGTTGTCCGTGTAGCCGGCCACGTAAGCATCGCCGCCAAATACAGTGATGCCGAGAGCTTCGTCGTCATTGCCTCCAGCGAGGATCGCCCCGTAATCTTTTTGCCAAGCACCAGTTCCGTCAACGGATATGCGGACGGCGAAGGCATCATTCAGGCCACGGGTACCGATTACATCGTTAAAGAAGTCGGTCGCGTTTCCACCAGCCGTAAGCCCATCGGTGGTTCCCGCCACGTAGACAAATCCTGTAGTGCCATCCACGGCAATTGCTCTGCCGACATCTTCTCCACCACCACCCAGGACCGCCGCGTGAAGGAGGTTGAAATTGTTGCCTTGAATGGCCGGAAGGGCATCCAGTTCCACGACGAAGCCGTCCGCTCCCCCTATTGGTGTAGTCTGAAATGCGCCGTAGAAGTCAAATCCAACGCCCGTTTGACCGGCAATATATATATGTCTCGCGGCATCCAGAGTAATACCATATCCGATCGTGGAGGCGTTAGGCGTGCCGATGTACGAACTGTACTCCAACGTATTCCCGTTCGGTCCGAAAACCGCCAAGAAACCATCCGTAAACGCACCTCCACTTATCTTGCTGTGCTTAAAATTAGCGTTTGGCGAAATCGAGCCTCCTGCGCTTGGAATGCTGGTGCCACTGGAATTAGATGATCCGGTGATGTAGGCCCGACCCAGATCATCGACCGCGATACTGTACCCAACATCGATACCATCACCGCCGAAGTACGTGGAGTAATCCTTGGTGCCATTTGACTTGTACTTGGTTACGAAGGCATCGCCGCCAAGATTATAGGTGGTGTCGTATGCCCCTGTAGTAGTCGGAAAGTTGACGTCGGTCGATCCCGTCACATAGGCATTGCCGGCGCCATCGACGGCGATCGCGTTGCCGTTATCGTTGCCGCTGCCCCCCAAATACGTCGAATACCCCAACGTCGGATCGATCACCAACGTCTGCGCATGGTCGTACGCCCCCAGCGCGAAGCCCACGTGGTTACTGGCGTCGATGACGAAGTGGCTCTCGACGGCGACGCGGCTGCCGTTAACGGTCTGGTAGGCGATCGGCGCGTGTTCGACCACGTCGCCGCCGGCCAGGTGGATGACGAGGTTGCCCGCGGCGTCGAGGCCGAGACCCTGGGCGCCGGCGAAGTTCAGCTGGATGGCGCCGGCGTTGGCGCCGGGGGTGACGACGAAGTCGTATTCCAGCTGGTTTTGCGCGGTGCCGTAGTAGACGACGTTGACGCCGTCGTAGACGCCCTGGTACTGCACCTTGCCGTAGTTGGCGACATTGGTGTGCCAGTTGATTTGGTCGCCGATGAGGTAGTTGCTGACGTTGGCCTGCTTGTCGAGGCCGGTCGCCTGGGCGCCGAGATTGCCGCCGACGAGTTGGGCGCGCACCACGTCCTGGGCGTTGCCGGAATTCAGACTCAGGACCGCCTCGCCGGAGGTGAGGTACAAGTTGTACCCCGCGCCGCGCGCGAGGTAGTTGACCTGGCTATCGACCTGCCCCTGGTTCACCTCGAAGCTGAGCGGATTTTGAAACGAGGTGGCCGAGGGTACGCAGCGGTCTTCGAGTTGCTCCAGGCAGGGCTTCCAGGCGGAACGGCGTTTGCCCTTGGCGGCGACGGATTGCTTGGAACGAGCGGACGGCGAGCGCCACCAGGGGAAGTGCATGGGAGTGTCTCCGAGCGATAAGCGCGACGCGAACGGGGTACGACGCGGCCGGGGTCCGTGGGGTGACGGACGGTCACGCCCCACACGGAAAACGCGGGACGGACACCCGGAGATCGGGTCGTGGAAATTCAATTGTGCGAGTCGTCAGTATGTTACCCTAGCTCACGCGCGGAGACACATCAATGAAAATCAAGAGCGCGAAAGGAGAATTTTCGGAAAAGTTTGCCAGGGTTACTCAGAGCGCGCGGGAAGGCTCGAAACGTAGACGACACGGGCCATGCGTCCCACGCAGCGGTCGAAAGTGCGCAGGGTGGCGCGATAGAGCATGCGCGCGGCGAACAGGTAGAAGGCGATCCAGACGAAGGCCCAGAGGAGGGCTTCGAGGAAATGACTGTCGCCGCCCATGGTGCCGGTGAGGACGCCAATGCCGACGAAAGGGCTGGCCTCAGCCAGGAAAACGCTGAAGTCGTCCTTGCGTAATAAGACAAAAACGGCGAAGACCCAGCCAACGGAGACGAGGGCATAGGCGGCGACACTATACGCGACGGCCCGGCCGAGGCGCGGTTCCCAGGTGGCCAGCGCGAGACCGAGGCTGGTGATGGCCGCCCCGTAGGCGAGCATTAAACCGGCGACGGCGACAGCGCCCAGCCATTGCCCTCTTTCGAAGGCCGCGACGGCTGCCACGAGAGTAGGCAGCAGGGCGAGAGAAAAGACGAGGCGATAGGTTCCCCACCACTTGGCGCGGACGATGGCGGCGGTGGACAGGGGCGTCGTCAAGAGGACGTCGAGGCTGCCACGGACGCGCTCGTCGGCCAGGGCGGTGACGGCGTGGACGCTCAGCAGCAGCAAGCCGATGGCCGCCAGCGTGGCGTTGACCAGGGACGGGAATTCATCGGGCCGATGGCTTTCCACCAGCTGCCACATGGCAATGAAGCTGAAAATCACGGCCAGGACGGCGTAGATGGCCCAAATGCGTCGGCCCCAGCGCGAGCCGTGGGCGCGGTTCCATTCGAGCCAGAGGACGGGATCGTTGTCGAGCCAGGCGTCGGAGAGGCGCGTATCGCGCGTGAGTTTCCGCCAGAAGCCGGCTGGTCCGGGGATGGCCGAGCGGGGGGCTTCGTGGCCGTGACGCAGCGTGACGCGGCGGATTTCGGCCACCGACAGCACGATGAGGGCAAAGGAGAGCGCCAGGCAGACGGCGAAGAAGACGAGCGGTTCCGTCAGGTCGGTGGCGCCGGGTTGGAGATAGGGGGCGAACGATAGCCAATAGGGGTTGGTCAGTTCCCAGCCGTCGAAGCCGGACGGCCAGCGGGTGAGTTCGCGCCAGAGGGGCAGGGCGAGCAGCCAGACCGCTTGCACGAGATAGACGCCGAGCAAGACCTCGTGCGTCTTGCCGGCCCAGATGGAAAAGGTCAGGGCCAGCGTGGACGACAGAAGGGCGACGCCCAGGGCGATGAGGAAAGCGCCGAGGACGGCCTCGGGATCGACGCCGCCGAAGAAGATGGTGAACGCCAACACGGGCAGGCCGCACGCCACCACGCCGACGACGGGAATCAGGCGCGCGGCCAACTTGCCGAGGACGATCTCGGCGCTGGATAAGTCGGTGACGAGAAGGTGCGTCAGGGAACCGCGGGCACGGTCCATGCAAACGGCCCCGGCGGTATACGCGGGAGCGGCGAGCAGCACGAGCGTCAGCTGCATGCCGACGACGCCGTAGAAGAAGCGCTCGCCCACCTCGGCCAACTGGTGAATGGTGATTTCGGGCCGGTCGATTACCTGGCTCAGCCAGACGAACAGCAGGGCGCTCAGGAGCAGGGCGACGACGAGCGAACGGCTGGCGTACATCTGCCAGCGGCGCGAACTGGTGAGCCATTCGTAGGCGAAGACGGGGCCGAGGCCCCAGGGACGCGGCATGTGGCGAATCTCGTGGAAGGGGCGAGGAAAACGCTTCTTCGAAGCGTCGCTAACCCGCCGATTGCCCAGTATACCCTGCCTTCCTTGCCCGTTCGCGTAGGATAAAGCGAATGGTGGCTCTCTCCCCCTGCAAGAGTTTTCGTTTCCGACGGTAGATAATTGGGAAGGCTCCGCATGGACGATTCACCGCTCACGCGCGCCAGCCTGTTGGCCCCGATACGAGACCCGCGCGACGGCGAGGCATGGCGCCAGTTCGTGCAGGTGTACGCGGCGTTGGTCTACACTCCGACGAGGCGGAGCCTCGGGGAAGGCATTCCCAGGCGGAGCCTGGGAACGAGGAAACATGTTTCCTCTATCCCTCACGGTCCCACCTGCAAGCAGATCAATTCCTTGTGATCGCGCAGGTACAGCTTCCCATCACTCAACGCCGGATGCGCCCAGGTATTGCCGCACACCTTGGACCGCGCCAGTTCCTTGTACGCCTTCGGGTCCGGCTCGAAAAGCGCTAGCTGGCCACTGTCTTCCAGCAGTAACAGCTTGTCGTCCGCCAACCGCAGCAGCGCCGCGTGGTACTTGCCGACCTTGGGCCGGCTCCAGCGTTCCTTGCCCGTCTTGGCATCGACGCAGCGCAGCGTGGCCGTGCCGTTGACGCCGATCTCGCCCGTGACCATGTAAATGTCGTCCTTGACCGCCACCGGCGTCGAGAAGTAGCAGGTCAGGGCCGGCTCCTTCCACGACTCGGCGACCGTCGGCTTGTCGTCCTTGCTGCCCATCTTCAGGCCGACGCTGCCATAAGTCACGGAACTGCCCAGCAGCACGTCGCCGATGACGACCGGCGTGGTCGAGCTTTCGGACAGCTTATCCACCAGCGGAAAGCGCCAGAAGACAGCGCCATCCTCGGCTTTCAGGCCGACCAGTCCTTCCTTGGTCAGAAAGATGATTTGCCGTTCCTTGCCCTTGCCGACCGCGATGGGCGAGGAATAGGTAGCGCCGTCGTTGAGCGCTTGCCAGGCGACCTTGCCCTTGTCGGTCGTGAAGGCGACGACCGACGCCCCCTTGCCGCCGACGTTGACGAGGACGTTGTCGCCTTCGACCAACGGCGAACTCGAAGCGCCGAAGAAGAGATTCGGCGCCTTGAAGTCCTTGAGCGTATCAAGCTGCCAGAGTTGCGTACCCTTGTCGGCGTCGAACGCGGTCAACACGCCCGTCACGCCGAAGGTGAACAGCTTGCCCCCCGCGACGGCCGGCGTGGCGCGCGGCCCCGCGCCGAAGATGCTGCCGAACTTGGCGCGGTCATAAGGGGTATTCCATAGCGGTTTGCCCTCCTTGGCGTCGAAGGCCCACGCCTCTTCCTGTTCCTTGTCCTTGACCTTGACGTGCAGATAAACCTTGCCGTTAGCGACGATGGGCGAGCTATGCCCTTCGCCGACGGGCTGACGCCAAAGCACCTTGGGAGCGTCTTTCCAGGCGGCGACCTTCTCCGGGGAAGAGCCATCGCGCTGAGGGCCGAGCCACTGCGGCCAGTCGGCCGCCGTCGCCATCAGGGAAGCCGCGAGGAGCAGCGCGAGCGAACGGAACCAGGGCATGGGAAGGTCTCCTTGATGGGCGGATGAGGCGTTTATTCCGCGCCGTTCAAGAACGTGTGTAGCGGCGCGTAGCGCCATTCGACGCCTTGCTCGACGGTCATTTCTTTCAGGCGACGCAGGTACGTCTCGGTGATCTGATTGCCCGTTTCCTGGTACTTCGGATCGCAGTAATAGACGCGGCACCCGAGTGGCCGTGGCTCGCGCGCCGTACACAGGTTCTCTTTTTGAAACGGGCAAAAGTCCGACGACACCGGCGTCTCGTAAGGAGGAGCCGCGTCGAGCAGGACCTCCGCTTCGAGGCTGCTGACGAACAGCGTGTGGCCATATTCCTTGAAGCGACAGCAACGGCCGCTGGCGACACACACCGGCCCGGCGGCGCGGACCTCGGCATCGACTTCCGCGTAGAGAGCCAGGACCTGCCGGCGGCGTTCGGCGTTCATACGCGAATGACTTTCATGCGGCGGGTGATTTCCGCGGCGGGGATCAACTCGCCTTGGCCAGCGCCGGGGCAGCTGGCGCAGGCGCGGTGCCAATCGTCGCGGCTTTCTAGGTTGCTTTCCCAGAAGGGCCAGGTACGACATTGCCGCGGCCGCACCGCATAGATGGTACAGCTGCCTTCGGCGCTGAGAAAGATGCAATCGCCGTTAGCGCGTTCGCGCAAGCTGCGCTCGCGGCGAAACGGCTTCGTGTAAAGGGCCGTCGTTTCCAGGACGGATTCGCCGCGAAAGGCGGCGATGGCGGCGATTTCCTCGTCGTTCACCCAGACGAAACCCGGCGCCCCGGTGCAGCAATGGCCGCACTGCGTGCAGGTGAAACGCAAGCCATCGGCGTACCAGGTGTCGGACATAGGCGAGTACGTTGCTTGGGAGGCGCGGGGAAGCTACGCGGTTATTATAAAGCGGCGCTACTGAGGAGCAATGCCGCGCCCGGCCTTGAGGCCGGGTTACGCATGAGATGCGTTAGCCGCGCAGTCAGCAATAGGATGCCAATCGCGCCGGCTGTTTGGATTGCACCCAGGCTGCTGCTTGTGCCGATAACAACGCCGTATCGGGCCTCGACCCTCGGCGGAGAT
>JBBSES010000214.1:0-7550 GCA_038239465.1 Gemmatales bacterium | reverse complement strand
TGTCAACTGCCACGATGGAAGAGGTGCAAACGCAGCTGCCGCGATTGCTCGAACGCCTCGCGTTGGGTGAGGAAGTGATTATCACGCGCGACGGGCAACCCGTGGCCCGCTTGCTTCCGCCCAAGTTGCCGAAGGGAATGCCGATCGCGGGCCGGGGCAAGGGTAAGCTGCTCATCCTTTCGGAAGACGACGATCACCTTAAGGATTTCGCGGAGTATATGGAGTGAGACTTCTCCTCGATACTCATGCTCGGCTTTGGCACTATCTCGACAACCCTCAACTGAGCAGGAACGCCCGTTCACTCATCACCGATCCAGTCAGTGAGATATTCGCTAGTCCGGTTAATCACTGGGAAGTGGCTATTAAAATTCGCGCGAACAAGTATCAGCTGCTCGTTCCCTTTTCGACGTTCGTTCAGGAAGCGATTTTCGACAATCATTTTCAGATACTGCCGATTGAACCGCGCCATACGGAACTCTTGACGAGCCTGGACCTTCACCATAGGGACCCGTTTGACGGACTTCTGATCGCCCAAGCCATCGCGGAAGGGATGTCGGTTCTTAGCGCGGATACGGCTTTCGATGCCTATCCGGTCACGCGGTTGTGGTAGCAGTCGTTCAGTGTAAAGCTTGAGTTTAGCCGTCCCTATACCAGGGTATCTCCGACCACGCTGGCAGGTTCTCCGATACCTGGCTGAACACCAGGAGGAAGTCCGCCGACGCCTCCCGGCCCGAGTCGCGCGCGTCCGGGTCGAACATCTGGACAACCCTGCACTTGTAATCGCCGTCCGGCAACTGGACCAAATTACTTTGCTCCTGGGGTTGGGGCAGCGGTACATCCGCGCATTGAGCTTCTTGCCGGTGTCGAGGTTGCTCCAGTTCAGGACGACGTGATGCCAATCGCCCCTCTTGAAATCGACCTTCGGCACGCGGACCATCGGCGCCTTGGGGTCTTCCTCTTTGACGGCCACCCCTCCCTCGGGCACGGCGGGAAAGACGCCCATGCGCAGGTCGCGCGGCTTGGCGTCGTTGACGTCGAACCAGATGCCGCCGTTGTTGGCGCCTTTCTGCGTGATCTGAATCGGATCGCAGAACTTCGACTTGATGAGCGTGTTCGGATCGGTGTTGATCCACACCGAGACGGCGCCGCCCCAGCCGCCTTTCTTGAAGGCGAGGTTGCCCTTGGCGGGGAAGTAGACGCGGCCATTCTTCGGCAACGTGTCGGTGGCGTCGAGGCAGCCGCCGGCCACTCCCTTGCCCTTGACGATCTTCAGCACCTTGGCGTCGAAGCCCTTTTCGTAGACGTACTCCTTCTTGGCGGGATCCTCGGCGGCGCGCGTCCACAGCGACAGATCGCCGCCGCCGACGTCGGCTTTGACTTCCACGTCGAACGAGGCATACAGCGTGACGGCCTTGCGCAGAGCGGCCTCATCGACCGCCGGCGCGGCCGCGCCAGCCAAGCCGGCGATGCAGCAAAGTATCGACATATATCGCTTCATCGGTATTTCCTTCGGGTTTCGCGCTTTTCAGAGGCGCGTCAGGAAGAAATTGCGTATCCGCTGCTTCTGCCCCTGCGTCAGTTTGCCGCGATACCACAGGTGCAGCCGTTCGCCCCGTCGGGCGCCCATGACGCGCGCGTCGGCGATCCCCAGGTCGCCCACCAGGAATTCGGACAGCGGCTGCGCGAAGGAACGCGGCAGCCGTCCCCGGCATTGGACTTGCCCGCGGCGCACGCGCACCTCGAAGTCGGCGCGGCCGCGGCCCGTCGCAAGGTGATAGATCAGCCACAGGACCAGTGCCGTGAGCAGTCCCCGGCCGAGAAGACCCCAGATGTTTGGGCCGTCCCCTGGCCAGTCCTCGTCCGGCATGGTTCCTCGCCTCCGCTCAGCGCTTCACGTTCGACAACTGCTCGAGCGCCAGCATCAGCGCTTGCGTCCCCTTGCGGCCGTACCCTTGCGCCTGCAGCGCGATATACAGCTGATGGGCCAACGCCAGGCCGGGCAGCGCGATGTTCATGCGCTTGGCTTCGGCCAGCGCGATGCCCATGTCCTTGATGAAGTGTTCGACGAAGAAGCCCGGCTCGAAGTCGCGCTTGTGGATGCGCGGGCCAAGATTGTTCAGCGACCAGCTGCCGGCGGCGCCGACGCCCACGGAAGACAGCACCGTCGTCACGTCGAGGCCCGCTTTGTGGGCATAAAGCAGCGCCTCGCAGACGCCGACCATGTTGGCGGCGATCAGCGTTTGGTTGACCATCTTGGTGTGCTGCCCCGCGCCGGTCGGTCCCTGATGCACGATGGTTTTACCCATGCACTCCAGCAGCGGCTGAATCGCCAGCACGGCCTCCGCGTCGCCGCCGACCATGATCGACAGCGCCGCGTTCTTGGCGCCCACGTCGCCGCCGGAGACTGGGGCATCGACGCTCGACGCCCCCTTTGCCTTGGCGGCGTGGTAAATCTCCTGGGCCAGCGACGGTTCGCTGGTCGTCATGTCCACGAGGACGCCGTCCTTGCGGATGCCGCCGAGCGCTCCCTCTTTGCCGAGAAAGACCTCGCGCACGTCGCTGGGGAAGCCGACGATGGCGAAGACCACGTCCGACTTCTCGGCGACCGCGCGCGGCGTGTCGGCCCAGGCGGCGCCGGCGTCGATCAGCGGTTGTGCCTTGTCGCGGCTGCGGGTATAGACGGTGGCCTTGTAGCCCTTGCCCATCAGGTGCTGGCACATCCAGCGGCCCATGACCCCCGTGCCGACCCAGCCGACCCGCGTTTCCCCCGGTTTCGCCGTGCTGACTGCCATGAGATGTTCCCGTGGAGACAAAGTTCCGCCGCCGTTCGACCGGGGCATATAGTAGCTAATGGGGGAAGGCACGGCAAACGATTGCCGCCGCGGCAGAGCTTGATTCTGGAGCAGGGGTTTGCGTACTATTCATATTGTCTTCCCCGTTTCTTCATCGACGGAATGGCCATGGCAATCCCGATCCTCCGCTCACCCATCGTACTCGTCCACGGCCTGCTCGGCTTCGACGAGTTCTCGGTGTGCGGTTGGCGGCTCGCCAGCTACTTTCCCGGCATCAAGCAGGCGTTTCAGGAGGCCGGCAACCGCGTACTGCTCGCCCGTCTCAGTCCCACGCGCGGCGTTATCGACCGGGCTACCGAGTTAAAGGCGTTCCTCGACAAACACTCGCCGACGGAACCGGTACATATCCTGGCCCATAGCATGGGCGGTCTCGACACCCGCTACATGCTGAGCAAGCTCGACATGGCCCCACGTGTCCTGTCCCTCACCACCTTAGGTACGCCGCATCGCGGGACGTTCTTCGCCGACTGGGCATTGGAACACTTTGAGCCGGTGATAGGACCGGTACTCGACTTCCTGCGCATTCCGGGCCAGGCGTTCCACGATTTAAGCATGGCCAGCTGCCAGCGCTTCAACGCCGACGTGCCCGACATGCCGGGCGTGCGCTACTTCTCCGTGGCGGGGAAACATGAGTCCACGGCGCGTGGCGTTCACTGGCATATGAGCCGGCGTATCGTAAGCAAGGAAGAAGGTCCCAACGACGGCGTGGTGGCCGTGCGCTCGGCAACTTACGGCGAGGATTGCCAGGTCTGGGACGGCGACCACCTCAGCCTGGCCAACTGGCCTTGCCCGACTTCCTCCACCGGCATCAAGTGGCGCGACCGACGTGGCGAGTACGGCCAGCTGGTGGGTCGCCTCAAGGACGAGGGGTTTTGACTCTCGTTTACGTTTCGCGTACTCCCTTCATCGCACTCCCCCTTCCGTCATCCCTTCGCTCACCATCCACAGCACCAACACGCCACGTAGCGACCAGGCCGCGGTCCTCCACCAGTTGGAACTGACCAGGGTTTGGCAGACAGCCTCGTCGTACCCGCGCAGCAGGAGTTCGTGCCGCGGAACCTGGGCCAGCACGGTCGAACCCCATGCCACCGCCAACAGTGCAATTCCCAACCAGGGTTGCCAGGCCGGTACGGTATGCGGCCGATAGGCAAGCAGCAGCAAGGCGGTAGCCAGTTCGAGGAGCATGGGCGGGCCGACCACATAGCCCGTCAGCCGCTGATGCTCCGCCGCGAAGGCGGGGAAGTCCGTCCGATCCGCACGGTCGAACAGTGGGTAATGCACCACCTGCACGAACCAAATGACGCCGACCATGAACAGCGTGGCGGCCAGCTGGATAAGCAAAAGGGTTTTCATGAAGCGGCCCGTTCGACGGGGGGATAGACTCGCCCCTTCCACGCCGCGGGCCGGCCGCGCAGCGATCGCGTCAGGGCGTACCATTGAATGGCTAACAACACGACGATTCCCAACGGATGCATCATCGCGCCGCGCCACGACTGGCGAAAGCGAAACACCCCGGCCAGGCGCGGGGAGTACGCCAGCGCGGCGGCGCCAAGCGCTAGGGCCAGCGCCGAAGGCGGCAGCCAGGGGCCGAACGCCAACAGGACGAACGGCAACACGTGGCCGCCGAGCAGCAACGCCGTGACGGGAAGAATCAGCGCCGGCGTCGCCATCCCCTCGGAGGCGTTTTTCGCCAACCCGGCCCACAATTCGCCGGCCCCTCGATACATGCGACAGGTGGCAATCTCGGTGGCGTCGAACAGGTCGGTGCGTAGGCTGGCGGCGCGAAAGGCGCGCGGCAATTTCAGCCCATCGTGCAAGGTGGCCCGGATGGCGGCATGGCCTCCCGCGCGCTCGTAGGCGGCGCGGCGGATAATCATCAGCTGGCCGCAGCCGGCGCCGTAGGCCGGGTGGCGAGTGCGACGCATGCGCCGCAGGGGGAGAAATCCGAGCAGAAGAAAGTGAATCAAGGGGATGACGAGGCGCTCCAGCCAGGTGCCCGTCTCCTGGTGCGGGAAGCCGCTGGCCAGGTCGGCGCCGGAGGTCTTCAAGAAGGCGAGGAGGCGGGCCAGGCAGTCCGGGGCGATGCGCACGTCGGCGTCGGCGAAGATGAGAAAGGGATGCTTCGCCCGCTGGGCGAGGACGTGACAGGCATGTTGCTTGCCGCACCAGCCGGGCGGCAACGGCGGCGCCGACTCCAGGCGCACGCGCGGATCGCGCGCGGCAAAGGAAGCGACGATGGCGGCGGTGTCGTCTTGCGAATGATCGTCGAGGACCACGATCTCGAAATCTACCTGGCGTGTCGCCAGCGCCGCTTCCAGGGCGGCACCGATGCTCAGCGACTCATTGCGCGCCGGGATCAGCAATGACACGGGACCGGGCACGTCCTCGGCGTCGAGCGGGCCGGGCGGTGGACGGTAGCCCCATAGATTGAGGCGAAAGAGTGCGGCGGGGACGGCGGCGAGTGCCAGGGCAACGGCGGCGACAACGGTGACGATCACGACGGTTCCTCGGCCCCGTGTTCGGGACGAAAGCGCTGGCCACGCATCCTGGCTCGCAACCCACGCCACCAATCGTACACGCCACCGACGCCGGCGCGCCCACCCAAGAGCAGGGTGAAGTCATGTTCGTCGCGGCGCAATGCCTCGGCGGCGAGGGCGTCCTGCGTCGCTTCCAACGCGCGCTCCATCGCCGCGGTCCACTCGTCGGCGGTCAGTGACTGTCCTTTGTCAATCGCAAGCGGCGTGCCGAAGCGGAGCAGACATTCGGCGGTACGCTCCTGCCAGAAAGGATACTCCAGGGCCAACGGCAACACGATGCCGCGTTCCAGCCGGCAAGCGAGATGGCCGACGCCCGGCCGCAGTCCCGCCGGGCGTTGCCGCGCGTCGGTGAAGCGTCCCTGCGCTGTGACCCAGAGCATCGATTCCGGCCGGGCCATGATGGCGAGGCTCGTCCGCAAGAACGTGGCCCCGCCGCGCGCCGTGCCCGGTTCGATGCCGAAGAAACCCAGGCGCTCGAAGAAGCGATACTTGTTGAGCGAGACGGCGTCGATCGGCCCGTAATGGCTCCGATCCTGGTAGTGGCCCGCCAACAAGAGACACAGCAACGGATCCCACCACGATGGATGATTGAGGACCACCAAGACCGGGCCCTCGGGAAGCGATGGCATCCCGCCCGCGCGTGACACGCGGATGGCGTGCATGTGCTTCGCCAGGTAACGGCGGATGTAGCGGCCGAAGAGCCGAAAGAGAAACGGCGACCGCCGGGCGATGACGGCCGGTTCTTCCAAAGGCCGACGACGGCGCGTCCGGGGCGGGCTGCTCATGCGAACCTCGGCGCCTGTTTACGCTTCGCGTCCGCCGCGCTCGGGGCGCTCACGCGACCCCGCTCGCCGTCCGCGCTAAATAAAGCTTGACCCGGACGCGACACGAGGCCATCGCGGTCGAGCGTGTCGGCGGCGATCCAGCCGGACATCAGCACCATCGGCATGCCCGGCCCCGGATGGGCCGAACCGCCGGCGAGATAGAGGCCCGGTACATCGGGGCTGCGATTGCCCGGCTTGAAGGCGCCGAGGAATCGGCCGTGACTCGCCAAGCCGTAAATGGCGCCGTCCAGAACGCGGTAACGCCGCTGAATGTCGTCCGGCGTCAGCCAGTGTTCGACGCGGATGCGGCTTTCCAGGTCGGTCAAGCCCGCCGTTCCCGCGAGCTTCTGGAGGATCGTGCGCCGATAGCTGGGCAGCATCTCGCGCCAATCGTGGTGCGGCCGCAGGTAGGGCGTGTGGACCAGTATGTACAGCGCCTCGCCGCCGGCCGGCGCCACCTCCGGCTCCGTCTTCGCGGGGGCGCAGACGTAACAGGTCGGGTCGGGTGCCGGTTCTCCCTTGCGGTAGATGAAGTCGAACTCCTCGTGCGGATCGTGCGAGAAAACGAAGTTGTGATGCAGCAAGTGATCGTAGCCGCGGTCGAGGCCGAGGTACAGGACCACGCCCGAGCAGGCCGGCTCGTAGCGGCGGCGGCGCTCGAAGCGGGCCGCGGGCTTGCCGCCGAGCAAGTCGCGGTGCGTCTTGACGGCGTCGGCGTTGGCGACGACGGCCTGGCAGTCGAGGACTTCGCCCGCTTCGGTTTCGAGACCGCGAACCGCTCCCTTATCATTCGTCAGAATGCGGCGCACGCCGGTCTCGGTGCGAAGGTCAACGCCGAGATCGCCGGCCAGGCGGGCGAGCGCTTGCGGGATGGCGCCGGTGCCGCCGCGCGGATACCAGACGCCGCCGTTGGTCTGCATGTGAGCGATGCCGCACAGCACGGCCGGGGAAGCGTCCGGCGCCGAGCCGATGTACTGCGTGAAGTGGTCGAGCATCTGCGCGACGCGGGCGTCCGGTACGTGAGAACGCACGGTATGGGCGACCGAACGGCCCATGCGCATGGCCAATACATCGCCGATGACGGCCGGGCTGAACGATGCCTTCGGATCAACCATGTCCCAAATCGAGCCGACCGAGCGCCAGAAGAAGTAGCGGTCCGAGATATCGGACAGCCGGGCCGACAGGTCCATGAAACGCCGATAGCCGGCCGACGAACCGGGGGCGAATCGGTCGAGGTTGTCGGCCATGGCGTCGGCGTTGGCACGTAGGTCGAGGGTGGCGCCGTCGGTGAAGAAGCAACGCCATTGCGGATCGAGGCGGATCAGGTCCACCTCGTC
>JBBSES010000213.1:0-7590 GCA_038239465.1 Gemmatales bacterium | reverse complement strand
GTGGGGTCTTTCTTGGCCGCCAACGCAAGGGCCGCTTCCTGGCGAACCTTCAGGTAGCGCGACGTGACGGCCTGGCGCAGGAACTTCTTGGCGGCATCGTCCTTATCGTAAGCCTCGGCCAGCCAAATGACGGCGGCGGAGCGCAGGCGTTCGTAGGCGGCGTTGAGCGCTGGCCCGGCGACCGCCGATTGGCCGCGCTGCTTGAGCAGCATGTCGGCGGCTTCCCAGGCGAGTTCGTCGTTGCGCGTCAGCATCGCCTGTTCGAGAATCTTCTGCCCCTTGGCCGCCGACGCGCCACTGGTCAAAAGTTCCAGGCCGCGGATACCGAGATCGACGTGGCCCGCTTCCAAGGCTTCGGCAGCCAGGGTCGTCGCGTCCATGCCGATGGCTTGCAGCTGCTCGAAGGCCAGGCTACGCACGTCCTTGTCCGGGTCGCCGAGCGCTTGCACGAAGACGGGACGGGCGGCGGCGGTGTACTTCTTATCAGCTTCGGTCAAAGCCAAGATGCGACGCAGCGCCACCTGCTGAAAGCCGCTCGTTGCCGCGCCGCCCAACGCGCGCGCCAGGCCGACGTAGGCGCCAAAGACCAGTTCGCGCAGTTCAGCGGCGCTGAGGCTCGACGGTACCGGCTTGCGTTCCTTTGCCTTCTCGTGCAGAGCCGTAATTTCCTTGGCAAAGCGGCGTGAATGAACGTCCCACTGCTGCTTCCAGATATTTTCCTCACGATTCGCCGTCGGCCGATCGCCCGCTTTTGCCGTGTTCCCACCAAGATCCTCTTTCAAGAGAAACCGCAATAGGTGCGCCGTCCGCGCCTTGACCTGGGCATCGCCGTAGACGATCGACTCCGCCAGCGCATCGACCGTGTCGGCCGCGATCTGCCATTTGGGGCCGTCGCTTCGGGCATTGAGCAAGACCAAGATAATCTTCAGCAATCCCTTTGGCTCGGAGAAAAAATTGAGAGCCATCGCCGCCGACAGCCGCACGCCAGGAGGGCGTGCCGCCAGCGCCGCCAGGCAGCGCGTCGGCGTTCCCGTCTCGTCCTTCAGGTCGCGCAACATCGCCACCAGTTCGGCATGGTCGCTGATCTTGCGGTCTTCGTCATCGAGGAAAGCCGTCAGCTGATCTTCGCCGTAAGAGCCGAGCGTGACCGCCGCGACCAGGCGCTCCTGCGCCGTTAAATCCCTGGCCGCGTCGTCCGAAAAAACGAGCGAGGCGCCGAGCGGATCGCCCGCGTAAGCCAGGCCGAGAGCGGCGCGATAGCGCACCTTCGGGTCGGCGTGGTGCAAGGTTTGCTGCAGCGCCTCGAAATGGTGCGGCAACGCCACCCATGTTAAGGCGTCAGCCGCGGCGGCACGCAGCGTGGCATGTTTGGAATTGAGAAAGGGCGTGACCGATGGCAGGGCCGAGCCGTCGCCGAGGTCGCCGAGGCCGAAGAGCGCGGCTTCGACGAGGGCCGTCCAGTCGGCCAACCGTTCGCGTTCCGGCGGTTCGGGGACCGCGATCAATTCCAGCAGCGGCTTCAGTGCCTCGGGCGCTCCATGCCGGGCCAACGTCCGCGCCGCCCGGACGCGCACGTCCGCATGACTATTCCTCAGCGCTTCCGTGAGCGGCGTCAGCGCGTCTTCGAGGACGAGCGAATCGAGCGCCAGCTGCCGTACTTGCTTGTCGGCATCCGCGAGCGCCTGGACGAGAATCCCTTGCGCCGCGGCGGTGTGCCTCTTGACCAGCGCGGCCACCGCTTGCTTGCGCAGGTCGGGGTACTCGGAACGCAAACCCGCTTGCAGCGGCTCCAGTTCCTTCGTCTTCTTGAGGGCGAACGCGAACGCCTCTTCGCGCAGCTTGGGATCGTGATCGTTGAAGAATTCCAGGAGCAGCTGCCAGGCCCACGGCTCGGTCGCCTGGGCCATGACTTCCGTGAGGACTTCGCGGCGAACGTCGGCGTGAACGCTGCGCAGCACGAAGCGAAGCGTCTGCACGCCGCCGCCGCCGACTTGCAGATTGAGCGCCGCCTTGAAGGCTTCGCCGCGCACTCCCTCGGCACGGTCGTTCAGGGCGAAGATGAGCAAGGCGCCGGCGGTCCCCTCGGTGCGGCCCTTGGCCTTGCGGATATGGCTGACCAGCACTTGCAAGCCGCGGCGGCGCACGTCCTCGAAGGCGGCGTGCAAGCCCGCCTCGGCGCCGGTGAGCGGGTCTTCCTCCTGAATGTGGGCTAGCGCGGTGAAGGCGGCGTCTCGCACCGCCGCCTCCGGGTCAAAGAGCAAGGAACGCAGACGCTTGACGGCGCGATCGTCGTCCAGAGCGGCCAGCGCCCGGCAGACTTCGGCCCGCGCCTGGGTATCGCTTTCCCGGCTCAATTGCAGCAGCAAGGCGAAGGCGCGGGCGTCGCCGAGAATCGCCAGGCCGCGCGCCCCGCCGAGGCAGGTATCGAGGGTCCGGCTCGCCGACGCTTGCAAGAGCGGATCGTAATCGGCATCGTCCAACTTCGGCTTGTCGGTCGGCGGCTTGGTTGCCTTGCCTTTCTTCTCTTCTCCCGGATCCTGGCCAAACGTCTCGATCTCCACGAGTTGCCGCTGCAACTCGGCATCGCGTGCCCGGAGCGCCGCCACCAGTTTTTCGCGTGTAAACAGCGACACCAGGAAGGCGGTGCGACGAACCACGGCATCTTCGTCTTCACCGCGACGACGCAAAGCGGCGGGAACGCGCGGCTCCGCCAAGAGCTTACGTTGGAAGAGCCGGATCAAGCCGTAGCGGCGAATGTCGGCATGTTTCGAGTCGAGGGCCAGCAAATCGGCTTCAGGCGATGAGGCGTCGTGGATCTTCTCCAGGCTGGCCAATGCCGCTTGTCGGACTTCGAGCGTCTTGGCGTTCAGCCCCTTGACGAGCAGGGCCATCGCCTGGTCGTCCTTTTTGGCCAGACCTTCGAGGGCTTGCACGGCTAGGATGCCGATGTTGGACTTGGCAGCACGGAGGGCGAGCGTCAGGGGGTCGAGGTTGTCGACGCCGCGGTGCTTGCGCAGGCCGTGAAAAGCGGCGACGCGGACGGCTTCCTCGTGATGGCCGAGGTTCTCCTCAAGGAACTTGGCCGCCCGGCCGTGATTGCTCCCTCCGAGCAATTCCGTCGCCAGCAAGCGCAAGCCGTGGTCGTCGTCCTGGCCGATGCGGGCGGCGATCAATTCGATGGATGCCGTGTCGTTGACCTCGGCCAGCGACCGCATCGCCGCCTCGCGTGGCCGCACCTCGCTTTGCGCGAATTCCTGCCGCGTCCAGGCATAGTAGTCGTGGACCTTGACGGTCGCCTCGCCGAACTTGCCGGCGGCGTCGAGCAGGAAGAAACGCAGCGTATTGTCGTCGCAAAGGGCGGCCAGGTGCGGCCGTTTGTGGATGGGCACGATGGCCAGGGCGACGACGCGGCCGACGCCATCCTTGAGGCTGGCGGGCCGCACGGCGCCAACCCGTGGCCAGCCCTTAACAGTAGTGTCGCGGCTGCCCGAGTAGAAGCGGTCGCCCGGACCCCAGACGAGGGACGTCACAAGGTCGGTGTGATTGTTGCCGCGCCCCTTGTCCTCCGGTTCGAGCTTGCCGCGCGCGTGCGTCAACAAGAGCTTTTGATCCGCGCCCGCCGACAGGAAGCGCAATTCGTCCGGCTCGAAAAGAAGGGCTGTCACGGCGCCGTCGTGCAAGCGCTGCGATTCGCCCGCGAGAAATTGCTCCTTCTCCTCGCAATCGAAAACGATGACGGTGCCCTTGACGGTGCCGGCGACCAGCCAGTGCCCGCTGGGGTCGGCGGCCAGGGAGCTGCCCATTTCTGGCAAGGCAAGCGTCTGCAGCGCCTTGCCGTCCTTGCGGCGCAGCACGGCGATTTCCTTATCGGCGAGGACGGCCAAACGGTCGTCGGCCAGCAGGGCCAGCGCGGTCGGCGGCGAAGCGAACGTCGGCCCGCGCGCGACGACGCCGCCTTTGGATGAACCCTGATAGACGCGGCCATCGCTGCCCGCGATCCACACCGTATCGCCGTCGGCCACGAGAGCAACACCGCCAACGGGCAGGGCATCCTCGGCGAGCGTCCACTTCTCGGCGTCGAGGCGGTAGAGGGCCGTTGCCTGGCGCTCACTATGAACCGTCACGAAGAGGATCTTGCCCTCGACGGCGACGGCGGCCTTCACGTCGCCGCGATAGGGCAAGTATTTGTCGGTACTCATGAGCGGGCCACCGCCGTTTCGGGGTGTGCTTTCTCGATGCGCGTCACCGCCACCAGGCAGGCGGCTTGCTCACTGAGGCCGCGCGAGGTCATGAAGTCCCGCAACAGAGGCAACACGCCCCGGCCAAACGTGGCGTCCTCGAGCGCCAGGTCGCGCATCACCTGCACCAGTTCCAGCTTGGCCCGGCGCGCCGGCAACGGCTTCATGCGCTCCCGCACGCCTTCGCCTTCTTCCACTTTGGCGGGCTGCAAACGGGCCGGGGGCAACTCAAAGAGGACGCGGCGCAGGAAATCGCTCAGCCCCTGATGGCCGGCCGGCGGTTGCGACGGCTTCGACGGCGCTCCCGT
Organism: Gemmatales bacterium; assembly: GCA_038239465.1. Lineage (GTDB taxonomy): Bacteria > Planctomycetota > Planctomycetia > Gemmatales > Gemmataceae > JBBSES01. The sequence continues at coordinate 3,044 of JBBSES010000213.1, read as the reverse complement.
GCCGCGACTATCCGGCGCCGCGGCGGCGGCTTTGCGCGCAGCCGCGCCCACGGTCGGCGCCGGCGGCACCCACGGCTTCCAGTCTTCCTTGATGCCGCGGTCTCGGTACAGCGACCACAAGGCGCGGATGACGAACGCGCGCACTTGCCGGTCGGGACTCTCGGCCAGGCGGAACAATTCCTCGGGCAGTCGCAGGCGCGGCGACCGGCGGATCAGCTCCATGCCGAGCGCCCGCGTCGCCTCGTCGGGCGATTCGCAGAAGCTGTAAACGGCGGCCGGCGTTAACACATCAGGGTTGAGCCGATAGCGGCGATGCTCCGGGGCGTCGTCGGCCAACAGCGATTGGGCCACGAACTGACGCACCTCGCCGTAGGGCAATTCGCACAGCTGAATGATTTCACCCGGCCAAGGCGCCCAGCGGGCGAACTCCCACGAGGCCAGTTCCAGAGCGAACTCGCGCAGTGGCTTGCGGCTCTCGCCAAAGAGGGGCCGTACCTGGGCGAAGGTCAAGAACTCTGGCGGGATTTCGGCGCCGGGATCGACGGGCCGATCGGTTTCCTTGAGGCAGATGTCGGGATGATGGCGACGAATGTATTGCCGGGCGAACTGGGCGAGCGGGGCGTCGCCGGGGCCGGGGGCGACGAGCATTTGCCAGAGCCGTTCGCAGCCCGCTTGCGTAGCGTCGGCCGAGAAGGAACGCTGGCTACCGGCAAGCATTTGCAGGAAGGCCGTCTCGGAGATGATGCGGATGCTGCCGCCGGCCGCGTTCAGTTCCTCGGCCTTGACCTGCTTGCTTCCCTTCTTGCCCTGGCCGTAAAGCGGCGAGCCTTCGTCGCCGATCACCAGGTAATGCAGCTTGGCCGTCACGGACGAGAAGCCGGTGCCATTGGCCTGGCGCACCTTGTCCTCGGCCGTCTTGCGGTCCATCGTCGCCAGCTTGCCGGTGAACAGGAACGACCCTTTTTCCAGGTCAACGGCGATCGGATCGGACGGCGAGGCAATCGTCGTCGGCGCCGCTTCCTTGGGCGCGAAGTCAGCGGGCACGAACGCCTTGATCATCGTCTCGACGGCGAAATCGTGATAGCGCGGCTCGGCGCGGACGACGAGTTGCATCAGCCAATCGAAGCCGAGGTCGGCCGACGTGAAGCGGCGCACGTCCTTGAGCCAGGCGAGAATTTGATCGGCCCGGTTTTCGTCGAAGGTCAAGGATTTGGCCCAACGGCGCGGCCCCTGGCGCAATTCCTGAATCCACGGATCGGTTTCGAAGGCGGGATGAAAGGCGAGCGGCTTGAGGAAATCGACGCCCAGCGTCGGCGCCTTGAGTCGGCCTTCGTTGATCCAACTTCGCACTTGTTGGCTCGTTTGCGGATTGAGCAGCAAACGCCGCGGCAAATCGACCGGCAAGGCATTCAAGTCGAAGCGCGCCAACTCCGCGACCACTTCGTCGAGGACTTCATCGAGGTAGCGATCGGGCCGGAGATACCAATGCACATTCGTCATCGGCCCGAAAGGGTCGCGGTCGTCGATCTTGTCGATCAGGTTCGAGAAGAATTCGACGCCGAGCTTCTGATACGGATGAACCTGCGGCAAGTGCGTCTTGGCGAACTCGCGCGCCGTCTCGCTGGGGGAGATCATCCGCGCCGCGAACCATTCCGGCGTCAACTCGCGGGCGCCGTATTGCTTGCGCAGGACCGTCGCCGCCAACTCGTGGTTATGCTCCGTCTCCAGCAGGAGGCCCCAGGCGTCGAGGCCGATATCCTTGCGCGCGTCGCGCGCTTGCAAGAGATCGCGGGCCAGCTTGTGGACGGCGTCGTGATCGTTGTTCGAGAGGCGAATCAGTTCCGCGACCGGCAAATCGCGGGCATGGGTACGGGCGTAACCGGCGACGTAGGTGCGGGCGTCATCCGAGGGCGAGTCGAACAAGCGGAGGACCGCGTCGTGAAGGCCGAGGGTGCGAAAGGCGGCCTGCTCGAAGCGCGGCACGTTGGCCAGGATCCAGACGACGAAATCGTCCACGGCCGCGCTGCCGACGCCGACCAACCGCGCCACCCAGGACGGTTCGACCTCGCGCAGCGTGGCCCGGAAGTCGGTCTTCAAAGCCTCGGCCGCGAAGGCGCGGATCGTGTCGCACTGCGCCCGCTCCAGAAGCGAAAAGAGCGGCCTTGGCGTGCGTTTCCACAGGTCGCCATAAGCGCGATGCTTGGTCAAGCTGGCGGGACGACCGCGATAGGTGAACCGCCCACGGTTATACTCGCCCGTGTCGTGAAACAAGATGTGGTTGGCCACCCACGTCGCTATCCAGGGAGTGTCTTCCGTGTAGCAAGCGAGAACATCGGCGGCGGCATCGGGATACGTCACCGGCATCGTTTCCGCCATGCGCCGCAACGTCCGCCAGGCACGGCGGCGCAAATACGCCAGGGTGCCTCCGCTCGCCGCGCTCTGGCGTGCCGCGTCGAAGCGGGCGGCGAGCGCGCCATAGACCTCGGTGTCGCCGCGCGTCTCGGCCTCCTTGAAGATGCGCTTTAGCGCTCGCCAGGGACCGTACACCAGCGCGACGCCGGCGATGATCTTCAGCAGGCACGACCGGGCATAGGGGCTATCGTCGTTCCACAACCGCAGGATGACTTCGTGGCAGCCCAGGCGGGGCGACAGCGGCACCTCGGCCTCGGCCGCTTCCAGCAGTTTCATCTGTTCGACGCGGTAGTGGGCTTGCTCTTCGCGCGGCTTGCGGCGGAAGTTAGGCGAACGAATCTCGTTCAAAAAGCGGTCGAAGGTCGGCGCGCCGTCGCGGACGGGCGTTTCCGGTCTCTCGTCGGACTGCGTGGCCAATTGCTGCACCAAGCGAACCAGGTCGAGATCCTGAGCCTCGTAGGCACGCCGCAAACTGTCGAGCGAGAGCGACACGGACCACTCCTTGGGCCGGAGTAAACCCGGGGCCGCCCGTTGTTTGGGGCGGCCCCAAACGCCTGGAAGGGGGCGTCTACTACTAGACCTGGGACATCGAAGGCTATCGGACCCGCCGGCCATGTAGGGCCTGCGCACCG